>DATBAY010000304.1:0-1505 GCA_036271295.1 Lacipirellulaceae bacterium
CACGAGCGGCGTGCCGCCAACATGGCTCAAAATCGACAGCGGCTGGCTACTTTCCATCATCGGCCGCTTGCCGGTCGTGTATTGGTAGGCTTCGTAGCCGCGCGCTGTCAGGTATGCAATCGCGCTCGTTTCGCCAGCTTCAGGGACGAACTTCGAGATATCGAGCGACCGCACGTCGTCCAAAATCGTTTTGCGGTCCTCGTCATCGACCTTTGCCTGGACGAGCGCTTCTTCGATGCCGCCCGCAAAGTCGTCGAGCGTTTTTTGCGGCGAGCCGAAGCTCTGCGTAAACGCCTTGCTGATGTACGAAATCGCGACGACCCGCTGATCCGCATGCTGCTGAATGGGTTTGAGCGCGGATTGGTCCGCCATCGTCGCTCCCTGGCCCATTTTTTCGAGATGGTCGGTCGACGGTCCAATCGACAAGATTACGAACTCATCCACGATCCCCAGCGCCACAGTAACCGTTTGCTTGCTAATCGCGTCTCGAATCGCGTTGAACTGTTCTTCCTCGAGGTTCTCTGACTTTTCGCGAATTTCCTCCCACGGGATCATCGAGCCGTCGAGTCGCATCGTCAGCATCTCATGCCCGCCGATTTGCTCGCGTTGCAAGTGAGCCGCCAGGTCTGGTTGGTGTTCATCCAGCACATTACGCAGCAATGAGTGAACTTCGTCGAGTTCCCGCTTCGCCCGCTCGGCATCTTTAATGCGGAAGCCCATGACCACCGTGGGCACCGTGATCCCTTTGCCCAGCTGGTCTTTGAAGCGGGCCAATAGCTTATCGGCCACCGCTTTGCCCGGATCTTCACCCGCTGCCATCGCTTCCAACCGGGCGGAACGGGCCAGCGAATTCGCTTCCATCAGAATCCTCACGGTTTCGGCAATGTTGCTCCCGCCGTACGCGAAGACTTCTTCAGAAAACATTTCATGCAACACGCCAACGGCGTCTTGCCCGGCAGACGACTCAATGTATTCACGCACTTGAGCTACGATCGGCTGGCTCGCCTGTTGCCACTGAAACGTGACTTGCATTTTCGCGAGCTGAATCAATGGGATCTCCATCAGCTTGCTGAACGCTTTGCTGTCGCGGAATATATCCCATTGCTCTTTGAATCGCAGGCTGGCCGTATAGAACGCCGAGTCGGCGGGCACCTTGCGAAGTGAATGAGCTTGTTCGGCGAGGTCGGCAGCGCGAGCCATTGGAAGGCTCGCGATAAGCGCAGAAATCAACGCCACTACGAAGAGCGAACTACGAACGAAAGAATCGCGACGCCGCGACATAAGATACCAGGCCATGGGTGTTCCTTTTGCTCAAACAGCATGAACAGAAAAGTGTTGCGTTCAGTGAGCAGTCTGACCGATGCCCGGTCAAAAGTAAACAACTCGGCGGTCCGATGCTGGCACCGAGAGCCGGCTGAAACATGGCGAAAGCGGCCTAAAAATGCTATCGTGTCGCGATGAAGCAGCACAATTCATGATGCACCCACCCCCGCGCTGATAGCCCG
>DATBAY010000305.1:0-8894 GCA_036271295.1 Lacipirellulaceae bacterium
AGTGCCGATGAGCATTCAGGCGGAGATCATCGCCGAACGCAAAGCCGAACTGCAACCTGCGTAAGGTTAAAAGTACGCCGGGCCTTCTATATTTTGCTGGCGGCTCCGAACTTTTGTCGAATAATTAGAGTATGACGGAAGTTGCCACCACAAACGTTCAGTTGCCCAGCGATTTGGTCCGAGAGTTGACCGACCAAGCCAAGCGGTCAGGATTGCCACTACCCGCTTACTTGGCGTTGCTCTCGCGCGCCGCAGCTCGACAACACAACGTCGAGTTTATTGGCGCCCTCAAATACGCATTCTCGAAGTATCCGAACGCATTGCAAAGGCTTGCCGAGTGATTCGCGGATATCTTCCGGGCAAACCGCGTTTCCTAAGCACTGACGAAGCGCTTACATTGCACGAGACGGGCATTGACGCGTACGGCGGCTCCTACGAGATTCGAGATGTAGGCCTCCTCGATTCTGCCTTGGCTCTACCTCGACAAGGTATTGGTGGAGAATACGTCCACGAGTTTCCGTTTGAGATGGCTGCCGCATATCTTTTTCATATTTGCGCAGATCATCCATTTGTCGATGGCAACAAGCGAGCCGCCCTTGCTACATGCATCGTCTTCTTAAGAATGAACGGATGGAATCTAATATCGCCGGAAGACGCCGCCTACCAAATTGTGCTCGACGTGGCGCGATCCCTTAAATCCAAAACGGAAGTAGCAGTTTGGTTGCGCAATAATGTAAGGCCACGAAACGGCTGTGAGCTGCGCGACTTTTTCCAAGGATTGAACTATGAAACACTCGCAAAAGTTTTCGGCTCGATTGCGGCAGGACAATCTCCGGAACAAGTTGCTACGATCGTCGAAGCGGGACACGCAATCCCTGCCATTCCTCAGGCAAACATCGGTGCAGTAGCCCTCGAGCAGAAGGGTGACATTGAGGCGGCTTACGGCTTACGTCAACAAGCAATGCTTCTTACGGCAATCTATCGAATTGCTGAAGACATGGGTTACGAGTGGTGATGAGCCAATAATGAATAAATTAAACCAAGTGGGCTTAACTCGGCGCTAATTCCGATCCTCGAATATATCCTTGTTCACGCCTCCGCCGCCTTCCCACTCCCCGCCTTTAACTGCTCCGCAATCTGCAACAAATTCGCATTAATCTGCCGTAGCGTCGCGCTTCGCGACCTGAGCAACAGCAGCACCGTCGCCAGCCCTGCGAACACCAGCACCATAAACGCCCCGGTGCCGATCACCAGGCACATTGCAACCAATTTAGCCAAAACGGTAAATGGCGTGTTCGTATCTTCGAGCGGGCTCCCTCCTTCTTTTGGCGTGCCAGCCGACTTATCCGCATCCGACTTTCCGCTGCCACTCGCAACCGAGACTGCCGCATGCTGTTCCTCCATGAGCAACTTCGCAATAAACGGAAACGCGAGCCCGCCCATGACAAATATCACCATCGCACCAATCGCGGCAACAATCCACAGCGTGATCGAAATTCGCGTCCATCGCCGCACTCGCCGCCGATCTTCGTCGATAATCCGTTCAATCTGCGCCGCCGACGGATCCGATTGCGGTGCAAGGTCCAGCTTGAGCAACGCGTCGCCTACGTTTTTATCCAACGATACCATGTCGATCGTCCTTATTTGAATGGTGCGCTCGAAACTGCTTATTGCAGCATTCGCTTGAGCGCCGTCTTTGCGTAGTGAATCCGCGATCGCACAGTTCCCACCGGGCAATCCACGACTTGTCCAATTTCCTCGTAACTCAACTCTTCCAAAAACCTCAGTACCAGAACTTCACGATGCCTCGGCTCGAGCTGATCGAGCGCCGCGTGAATCCGCACAGCCTCGTCAGGCGAAAACACGGGCTCCGACTGTTCCTCGATAGCATCTTCGACCTCGCCCGCTACAACCAACTCGCGGCCATTCCGCCGCCCGTCGAGCATCGCCTTCCCGTGCGCTATCCGGTACAGCCACGCAGTAAACACCGCCGCGTCCTTCAGCCGCGGTAATTGCCGCAGCACGTCGAGCCACGTTTCTTGCACCAGGTCGTCGACTTTATCAGCCCGTGCAGTCAACTTCAGCAAAAAGTACCGCAGCCGCGGGCCAAATCGAGTCACCAACTCTCGGTACGCATCCTCATCGCCCGTCTGACAGCGCAGAACCAGCAGTCGCTCGTAAAGCCGTTCGGCTTCGTCGCTCATTCCATTTCCCAGCCAGGTATCGCTCGCGCTTCCGAGATTAAGTTGCGCGGCATTCAGAGAAGTTCAAAAGATTCTCGTCGTTACGAATGCTCAAAGGTGTTGCAGAATCAAATCGCCGGCAGCCCCCGGCTCTGCCGAGGGTTTAACCGCATCACGACTGAATGCAGCCTGATAAGCACTAGCAGAGCCGGGGGCTGTCACCCCATATCACTTCAACGGTTCAGCGGCATCGATTATTATGCCGTCCGCCAACTCACTCTGCCGCAATATGGGCCCCTTTTTCTGCTACGGAGCGACGCATCAAGAGCACCAGAAAGACGAGGAATACCGCCAGCGCCGCGCAAGCCCAAAAAACATCGAAGTACGACAACGATAGCGCCTGCTGGTCGCGTATCTGCTCCAGCGAATTGAGCGTTAACTTCTGCGACGCCACCGGATCGCCTGTCTGCTGATAAAAGAAAGTCTGGCCTTGCTTGAACATGTCATTGAGCATCGGGTTGAACGCATCCAGCGACTCATTGAGTCGCAGCGTGTGAAGTTGTTGGCGACGGTCGACGATGATCTTCGCAACCGACGTCCCAACGCTTCCCCCTTCATTTCGCAACAGCGCAAGCAACCCCACCGCGGCGCCACGCAATTCCTTCGGAATGTACAAGAACGCAGCGACGTTGAGCGGTGCAAACACCATCGAGAGCCCGGCAATAATTACCACCCGGGGCCAAACAATCTGCCATGGGCTGACTTCCAAATTCAGACGCGACAGCCAAAAGTTACCCGCCGCCATCACCAGCAAACCCGCACCGATCGCGTACCGCGCGTCCATCCCCCGCGATAACAACGCGCCCACGATGAAGAGCATTATCACCGAAAACACTCCGGACGGCGACAACACCAGCCCAGACGTCGTCGCATCGTAACCGAACAACGTCTGCAGCATTGCGGGTAGCGTTGTCGTATTGGCATACAACACGCCAAACGCGCAGAAAATGATGACGCAGCAAGCGCGAAAATTGCGATCGGCCAAAGTGCGGAAATTGATCAGCGGATTCGCGATGCCCGTTTCGCGCACTACGAGCGCAAACAATCCGATTACAAATATGGCCGTTAGCGTTTGCACCCGCCAGAAAGGATCGCCAAACCAATCCCACTCTTGGCCCTTGCTCAGTAAAACCTCCCACGCGACCATCACCAGGCTCAGCAGGATCAGGCCGATGGTGTCGAACGCCGCGTGTTGCTTGCGCATCGCCGCCCGTTGATTCTTCAAGTACTCCGGATCGGAGACCAACGCGCCGCACATCGCCAAGGCGATCAACCCGACCGGCAAGTTGAGATAGAAGATCCACCGCCAACCATAATTGTCGGTGATATATCCGCCGAGCGTTGGCCCAAGCACGGGGGCGAGTAGCGCCGCTACGCCGAACACCGTCATCGCCTGCCCCTGCTTCTCGGCGGGAAACGCGTCCAACAAAATCGCCTGGCTCGATGGTTGCAACCCGCCACCGGCTAACCCCTGCAGCACTCGCGCGGCAATCAGCATATTGAGGCTGGTCGCCATGCCGCACATCGTCGACGCCAACGTGAATACGCCGATCGACAGCAGAAAGTAATTCCGCCGACCGATCTTCAGCGCCAGCCAACCCGAAATCGGCAGAATGATCGCGTTGGCCGCCAGATAGCTCGTGATCACCCACTCGCTATCGTTCGCCGGCGAAGAGAGACCGCCCGCAATGTAGCGCAACGCGACGTTTGCGATCGTCGTATCCAGCACTTCCATGAACGTGGGAATGACAACCGCGATCGCTACCAACCAAGGACCAGCGGCCGGTCTCACGAGCGGCCTGTCGAGCACTCCAGCGCTCACGGCTTCCTCTCCGGCTTAGCGGTGGTAGTCGCCGCAGCTGGCTGAGGTTCCATTGGCACCGGAATCGGCTCCTGCAAAAACCTGCCGGCATTCGGCCCCGTCGGTTCCTCGTGAATGCGAACACTTGGCGTCACCGAAAGACCGATAAACAACGGCAACTTCTGCGGATCATAATCCGTGAGATCGATCCGCACCGGCAATCGCTGCACCACCTTCACAAAATTGCCTGTAGCATTCTGCGGCGGCAGCAACGCGAGCGTCGAACCCGTTCCCATCGTAAAGCCGGAAATCCGTCCCGCGAATTGATGATGACTCCCGTACATGTCGACATCAATCGTCGCCGGCTGCCCAATTCGTAACGTGCCAATCTGAGTCTCCTTAAAGTTCGCGTCAATCCAGATCTCGGTGACGGAGCGAATCGCCATCAAGCTTTGATCGGCCACCACATTGTTTCCTGGATTCACATTCCGCCGAGTGATCACGCCATCGATTTCCGCGTACACCTTGGTGTAACGCAGATTGAGCTGGGCATCGTCGAGGTTGGCCTGCGCCCGCAGCAAATTCGCTTCCGCCTGCTTAACTGCCGGTGCGTCTTTCAATAACTGGTCGTAGATCGTGTCGATGTTCTTTTTTGGATCGCGCTTGTAGAAATCGTCGATTAACTGCTGCGGGGTAAAATTGAATGACTCCACCACCCCCAAAGCTGCCGCAGCCTGCATCAATTTCGCCTGCGCTTCCCGCACCGAAGAAAAAGTTTGATTCAAATCCGCCGGCACCTCGGTCAGGTCGTCTCCTTTTTCCGGTTTGGAAGGCAAGCCTAGCGCAACGCGAATTTGATAAACGCCCTGCAGCGCCTGCTGCACGTCGGCTTGCGCTACGAGCTGCGCTTCCATATAGGCGTCGATTTGTTGCTGCGATACGGCCCCCTTCGCTACCAGGGGCTTGTTGCGCTCAAAATCCGCTTGCGCTTTCGTCAGGGTGGCCCGCTTTGCTTCCAGCGTCGCCGCTCGCAGTTTGAGTGTCGCGATCTTGTCGTCGACATCTTCGATCGCATGCTCCAAGCTAAACCGCAAACTGCGCGTGAAGCCCTCCTGTCCACGAACGGTCGCCTGGGCCGCCGTCAAATCGGCCTGCGCCACATCAACGACGGACTGCGCAATATTCACTTGAACTTGGTACGGCTCCGGATCGAGTTCGACTAGCAAATCTCCCTTGTGAACGAAGTTGTTGTCGTCCACGAGCACGCGCGTGACTTGCCCGGCGACGCGCGGTGCCACTTGCGTCACGTGCCCATTAACGTACGCATCGTCCGTCGAAACCGAAGTGAGAACGTCGCGGACCCACGGCACAATAAAAAATGCCGCTGCCGCGATGAGGATGAGGCCAACGATCCACGGCCAACGTCGGCGGCCAACCGGCCGAGGCGCCGCTGCATCAACTTGACTGCCAGAAGTTCGGGAATGCGCCGCAATTGCGTCCGGCGTCGGCGCAGCCGCTACAGGAGGAGAAGATTCAGCCGGCGGCATAGACACTCCTGCGAATTTGAGACGGTATTGCTTAGCGTCTGCTATCGCGCCTCTTCGAATAGCCTAGCGAACTGCCTCCGAAATTTTAAGCCCCTACGCAGAAGAAGATTGAATAAAACGATGCCACATCCATACGATGCACGCTGCCACCAACACATGCGCGATCATTCCAGTAAAATCGATTGCAAAATGAACGTATAGCCCATTCGGATTCGGGTCGGGCCCCAGTGTTCGAATGTACGATACGCGGATCGTCGTCACCGCAAACGTCGTCAGCGCCACCATCGTCGTTAGGAGCGAGCCCCAGTAGGCAGGCCATCGCTTGGCGCGCCAAAAGCGCGGAATGAATACAAGGTGATTGAGATACACCGTACTCGCGTAAGCCACCACCAGCGAAATCGCCACCGTTCTCGCAAGGCGCGCAGTTGGATGAAAATGCAACGTCGCGAAATACCAAAGTATTCCAACGAGCACCCAAACGACCAGCGTCACCACAAATAATGGAACACCGATCGACCTTCCGCCGCGAGATCGAAGCAAATCCACTGCAGCCCTAGAACTTTCGCTCGCGGCCCAGCTCTCGCCGCAGCACGACCCACTGGCCAGCGTGCAAAATCCAATGGCCAGCCGTGACCACGAGGCAGTCGCCCGCAGTCTTCACGAATGGCGGCACCCGGTTACCCGCCGGAGGACGATCAAAGTCCGTCTCACTCAAACTGTCGAGCACCTCGAGCGTTCCAGCACGCACCGTTTTAGCTAACTTGAGATACTGCTCTTTCGTGAGAAAATCCTTTGGATTATCGCTCGCCGCGGTGTCCTTCGAATGCCGCTCGGCAAACCCTTCGGGAAGTGCCGGCATCCCGCCCGGCTTCGCCGCCTCGGCGAGGCGCGTCTCCGCTGAAATCAAATGGCCTAACTGCCACGCGATATGATTCGCGCCGGGAGCCGGCCGTTTCATCAGCTCTTGGTCCGTAATATCCGACAGGTACGATTCAACAAAAAAGTCAGCAACTCTAAACTGCGTACGAACGCCATCTTTCAAATCCATGGTGACCTCTAACTGCGCCTGGGCGCGTGGCTAAGCATTCTTTTGATGCACCCATTCGAGAGGATTTCTCGCCAATCGGCAAGGTGCCGCGACGTGTCGCCTGTATTACGCTGCCCTACGCGCAGATCGAATTCATTGACCACAACATCGCAGGCGGTGTTCGGTAGCGATTGCGTCCGCCAAGGCAGCGACGGTGCGGACCTCCGCTCCGGCCCAGTACGCTCGACAACGTAGCTCGAATCGCCCATGTGAGCGCCGATCGAGCAGCCGACGCGGTCGCGATCCAAAGTTTCGAGATCAATTCCCGCGTCTGCCAGCGCCTCGGCAGCGGTCTGCCTACAAAGCGGAATGTTCTTCAATTGGCCGGGAGCGCCGCGATCGATATCGACGGTAGCGCCGAGCAACAAACCATCTGGAATGCCGTGAATGCCGGTCAGGCGGCGAATGCTGCTTTCGCCGCGCAGCACGGCTTGCCAAACCGCTTCACGCGAACGACCGATCGACGTGATCAGGCCGATGCCAGTAATTACACACGGCGGTCGCTCGAAGAATGATTCCGCAAAGTTTGATTGTCGCCTTCGATTGCAAAATTTATCAGGGTCTGCGGGCAACTCCCTTCGAGCTGCAGCCGCGCAATACTGCGAAAGTAAACGGTGCGCACTATATCAATAGTTGAGTGCGTTGCAGGTGAGCGCGTGAGCGATGCTAGCAGTGCTACGATCGCGTGAGACAATTGTGCGCTTGCAATGGAAAGTAGCTTGATGAGTTGTCGCGTGCGCCGCAGAATACGCTGAGCGATGTGCGGCGGCGCACTTCGCCAAACTTTTTTGGAAGAGCAACCACATCCAGTGCAGTTACGCGTGCCGCGCAAACCCGCCGTCGTCAAACGGAAGGGGAGTGCAAGTGACGTTGTTGCGGCCTTGCTGCCATAGTATGGCAGCAGCGTATTGGCTGGATGTGGTTTTTTGCTGCGCGCGGCCGGATTACGCGTTGGTCTGTTCATTGGTCACGGCGATGAAAACCATTCGTGCCTGGTGGAGCACGGCTTCGATCAGCTTTTGTTCTTGAGGCGAGAGATTGTTCTTCGTTTTCTCGCGCAGCAAGTCGAGCGTATCGATGAGGTACTGGGCCTGGTTGCGGCGCAGCACGACTTCGTTAGTCACCGGGTGAGGGATCTGGCCCATGGCCATTAGGGCTTCCGTGGCCAGCGTGGTGACTAGCATTTCGAACGAGGCCGGCGGCATCTGTGGGTCTTGCTCGCCGCCAAAAGCGCCATCGGCTGCGGCGGGCGGTTTGAGAGATTCGGGGGCCGCGGGTTTCGTGGCCGCTTCTTTCTCGGCCAGAACTTGCGACTTCCAATCTTCGTCGATGATGATTTTCTTTTCGTCAGACATTTTTGAAACTAACCGCCAAGAACGCGGAGAACGCCAAGTTAAAACAGATGTCAAGGCACTGGTGTCTTTTGGGACTCGGGGGTCTTTTCAGGTTTGTCAGCAGGCTTCTTCGCGGGATTGCGATCGTTGCGGGCTTTGTTGCGGGCTACGGCGGCGCCGATGAAGCCGGCGAAGAGGGGTTGCGGCTTGGTGGGTTTGGATTTGAATTCGGGGTGGTACTGTACCGCTAGGAACCAGGGATGTTCGGGGATTTCTACGACTTCGACGAGCGTGCCATCGGGGCTGGTGCCGCTGAACTTCATGCCGTGGGCGATAAACTGGTCGCGGTAGCGGTTGTTGAACTCGTAGCGGTGGCGGTGGCGTTCGGAAACTTCTGTTGTACCGTAGCACTCGGCGGCGAGACTGCCGGGCTCTAGCTTGGTGGGCTGAGCACCCAAACGCATCGTGCCGCCTTTGTCGGTGATGGTTTTCTGCGCGTCGAGCAGGCAGATGACCGGGTGGGGCGAGTTCTTGTCGAACTCGGTGGAGTGGGCGCCGGCGAGGTTGCACACATTGCGGCCGAATTCGATCACGGCGGTTTGCATGCCAAGGCACAGGCCGAGGAACGGAATGCCTTTGGTGCGGGCGTAGCGAATGGCCATCACTTTGCCTTCGATGCCGCGCTCGCCGAAGCCGCCGGGGACGAGGATTCCGTCGTAGCCGCTGAGGAGTTTTTCCGCGCCTTCAGTTTCTAGGTCTTCGCTTTGGATGCGGCCGATGCGGATTTGGGCGCGGTGCCAGATGCCGGCATGGTCGAGTGATTCGTAGATCGATTTGTAGGCGTCGTGGTGCTCGGCGTACTTGCCAACGACGGCGATGCTG
>DATBAY010000306.1:0-1798 GCA_036271295.1 Lacipirellulaceae bacterium
CGTCGACGAAGGGCACGACGTCGTTTGCGTCGATAACTTCTTCACGAGCCAGAAAACGAATGTCGCCCACATGTTGGGGAAGCCGAACTTCGATTTGATTCGGCACGATATCACGCAGCCGCTCATTCTCGAAGTCGACCAAATCTACAACCTGGCCTGTCCCGCTGCGCCAGGGCACTATCAATACAACCCCATTAAGACGATGAAAACGTCGGTGGTGGGGTCGATCAATATGCTGGGCCTCGCAAAGCGCTGCCGGGCGAAGATTCTGCAGGCTTCGACGAGCGAGGTGTACGGCGATCCTGAGGTCCATCCGCAGCCGGAATCGTACCGCGGGGCCGTGAGCCCGATCGGGCCGCGTGCTTGTTACGACGAAGGCAAACGCGCCGCCGAAACGCTGTTCATGGATTACCACCGCATGCACCGGCTGAACGTGCGGTTGGTACGGATCTTCAACACTTACGGACCGCGGATGCACCCGTTTGATGGCCGGGTTGTCTCGAACTTCATTCGGCAAGCGTTGCGTGGCGAGGATATCACCATTTTTGGCGACGGCAGCCAGACCCGGTCGTTCTGCTATCGCGACGATTTGATCGAAGGCATGATTCGAATGATGAACGGCCCCGACGATTTCGTCGGGCCGGTGAACATCGGCAACCCGGATGAGTTCACCATTCTGCAGTTGGCGCAACTCGTGATCGAACTCACGGGCAGCAAAGCCAAGGTCGTTCACAAAGACTTGCCGGTCGACGACCCCACGCGCCGGCGGCCCGATATTACACTTGCGAAGGCGAAGCTCGGCTGGGAACCGCAAATAAAGCTTCGCGAGGGGTTGGAAAAAACGATCGCCTGGTTCCGTATGGTTAAGTGGGAAGAGTATCGCGCGCCGACGCCGAACTACTAGCGTACGATAACGAAGAGTTTCACGCAGAGGGCGCGGGGGAATTCATTGAGGAACGCTAATCTCCACTAATCCACGCTAATGAAATTTCATTCAGTTAGTGATTATTAGCGCAGATTGGCGTTCCGCTTTTTCCGTCATATCTTCTCCCGATAGCGGACGTAGTTTCCGACAGTTCGCCGCAATAGCACGAACAGCAACACTCCGGCTGCGGCGCCGCAGGCGTCGGCGGTCCAATCCCAGAAATCGCAATCGCGATGGACGGGGATCTGCGTAATTTCATCGAGCGCGCCGTAAACAATCGCGACAGTCCACACGATCCACAGGTGCCGGTAATTGAGGATGCCAGAGCCGAGTTGCCACGCGAGCGCGATGCCGAACGCGAGTAAACAGTAAGCCGTGAAATGGAGCACTTTATCGTTGGCTTCCACCAGTAAGACGACGTCACTGGGCGGAACGTGTGTGCCGGTGAAGATGATGAGCCAGTAGACCGCGAGCCCAAGTTTGCTAAGCGTGACGACCTTCGAGCGCTGGAGCGGAATCTGCATACTTTCCTTGGTTGATTGCGAGTTTCGGCGATGGGAATTAAGTTGGTGGGGTGTCGTCGCACAGGCGACGGCACTCACGCGCGTTCCATACGGTTTTAATCGAGGTGCCACATGTCTGGTATGGGTTATTATGACCAGGGGAATAGCGGGTCGTACGCCAGTCCCGGCAGCGGGTTCAAGGCGCGGCTCATCATCGCGCTCGTCATCGCCGCGATCGCGGTGATCTCCTATTACGGCCGCCCTGGTGACGAAAACAAAATCACCGGCAAGAGCGAGCGCGTAGCGATGGGCGATGAAAGGCAAGAAATCGCCATGGGCTTGCAGGCCAGCAAGGAAATGATTCCGCAGT
>DATBAY010000307.1:0-3702 GCA_036271295.1 Lacipirellulaceae bacterium
AATCCATCGACGATCGGCAACCTTAGCGCACGGATTGCTGGTGGGATTGCGCCGAACACGCCGAGCAGTAAACCTACGCCACATCCGATCAGCACAGCGACATCATCAATCCGCAGCGCGAAGGCACCCATCGTGAATCGCACCGAAGCGTGATTGATAAACAACAACGCCGCGGCGGTCGCCGTGAGACTCGCGGCTGCCGCCAGAATCACGCCCTCCTGAATCAGGCTTGCGAGCATCGCCCGGCGGGCAAAGCCGATAGTTTGCAACGTCGACAGTTCACGAATGCGTCCCACGACGGAGCCGTACATCGTGTTCAAACCAGCAAATACTCCTGCACCCGAGACCAGCAGTACGACCAACCAAGCCAGCATTCGCACCGGGCCATAGTCTTTTTGCAGTGTCGCGTAGTATTCGGATTCGCGCACAGTTTGGAGTTCCAAGTCGAGCCTTTCCATGCAAAACAACTCGAGGTTCGAAAACTCAGTGCCCGGTGCCAACGTCACGGCCACGAGGCTGATATCCTGCCGCTTCATGGCCTGCTGAAGTTCATCGAGTCGGCACCACACTTCCGACTCAAACGCTGCGCCGCCAGCGGCGAACGTACCGCTAATTTTCCATTCGCGGCCTTCGAGCTTGATTGTCTTGCCAATCGCGACGTCGCTCGCGCTAACACCAAGTTTGGTAGCGGCCAAACACCCCACTAAAACTTCGCCCGACTTGGGCCATTGCCCATCCTTAAGCTCCACTTGCCGTCGCACCAGTAGCGCCGCCGGGGTCACTCCGCGCACAAGCCCCATCCGCGCTTGCTCCTTATCTGGTAGCGTCATGCTCGTGCCCAAATAAAGTTCCGGCGAAACGTACTTCTGGCCGTTGCGTTCTTGAATCCCCTCCACGCTTGCCGCCACCACGTCGCTGCTCCCCATATCGATCGACGAGTACTCCAAGTTTTCACCCATTCCGAGCGCGAAAATGATCGCGACTTGCGGATCGCCGCTAACTGCAAGCGATTTTTCCAAGCCGCGAATAAATCCCACGACAACGAATACCAGTAGTACAACGGTCGTCAGCCCAACAAAGGTGAGCGCAGTTCGTAATGGTCGACGAAACAAGTTTCGTATCGCATATTCCCAGGGAAGAAAGCGAAAGAACATGATCGTACTGACCAAAAGGACCACGCACGTAAATGAGAAGCATCGCGCGCAGGTGCATGCGCAGCCGAACGCACAAAAGAGGCTTTGCTAACTAATCAGCAAAGAAAAGACATGAAGAGACAGCGCATAGTACGTCCCAGATTCGCGCCGTCGTCGGGCTGTAATTCAGCAACCGAGGGAACTTGGGAACGTGAATCGCCGAACAGAGCGGTGCCGAGTCCATCGGCAGAAACGTCCATGCGCTCCAATCCAAGGCCACGAGTGGAGCGCTACCGATTTCGCTGATCGCGCCGCCGCAAATGCACTGACAACATTTGCCTGGCTTCAGCGGCGAATGATCGGATCTGTTAGGGCAATCCGACTTGGCCGGGTGCTCGTGATGGCAGCAATCGCAGCAAGTGTGCGGCGCACCGCCAGCGACCTTTGCCAATGCACCGTTCAAATTACAAACGAACGGGCAGCTGGTAATGGAAGCGGCTAAGAACAGAGATAGTGCGCGTCGCAGCATGAGAAGCTCTACGAGAAGAATACGTAGAATTGCGAAACTTAGCAAGCTGACTGCAAAACGGCCGGTTTTTACGTGTGAATCGCTACCGCTGCTCCATCTGCAGGCTGTCCGACAGGAGTTGCCCTTCGATGAGCACCGCCGCGGCATGAACTTCGGCCAGCGCATCGACATACGCCAGGTTCACACGAATATAAGTACGCTGACTCGTTAGCGCTGTCAGATACGTAGTCTGCCCGGCTTTGTAACCTTGCCCGATGAAGTCGAGCGACTTTTGAGCGCGGGGCAACAAATCTGATTGATAGCGATCGACCTGTTGCCGCGCGTTCGCGTAACGCCGAAAGACAGTCGCCAAGCGTTGTTGCAAGTCGAGCTCGATTCTGTGCATATCGTTTTCCGCAGCGATCAACTCTGAATCCGCCGCCATGATATTGCCTTGATTGCGATTACGAATCGGAATCGCAATGCCGACCTGAACACCGGCTACATCGAAGTCGTTTTGGTTGCGATGAGCCGCGCTCGCCATCACATCAATGTTGGGAATGTTTTCGCGGTGCGCACGTTCGATCGATAGTCGAGCTTTCTGCACGCGAGCCTGCGCGGCCCCCAGTTCCGGTGATTCGCCGAGCAAGCGACCGTAGGTTGTTTCCCAATCATACTGCGGAATGTCGCCGTCGAGTTTGCCTTCGAGCTCGCAGCGATCGGGGTTCGGGAGTCCAACCACTGCTGTCAGGCGTCGCCAGGCCTCCTCGTTTTGGAGACTGGCTGTGGTGGCAAGAATATCCGATTCGCCCGCTTCCACTTCCGCCTGCAACAAATCGCTTTGAGCAACCTGCTGGCCTTCAAAGAGTCGCTTCGTCGATTGAGCCAACTGCTGACCGATCTCATTGACCTGTCGCGTCAGCTCCATGCGTCGCCGCGCAGCGAGAGCCTCGTAGAATCGGAGCCGCACATCGGTCAGAACGCGAAGCTCTTGAGCCCGACGACGAGCGCCAAATTCTTGCACTTCTTTCGCGCCGATCGCGCAATTCAGGCCGAGCTTCCCACCGATAATAAACTGCTGACTGACAAAGCCACCTTGCTCGCCTGTCGAATTATCTTCACCGATATCGGTCGCTACGTACCCAACCGTCGGATTCGGCGCCAGACCGCTCTGCACCTGCCGGCCGCGAGCCGCGCTAACATTCGCCGCGGCTACTCCTAGCGAAGGATTATTTTGCAGTGCAAGTTGTTCGAGTTCCGCCAGAGTAAACGCCTTCTGCTGTGGCGGCTGTGGCAGCACATCGGACGGCTCTTTCACATTTTCCCGCGGCTGCATTGCGACAGACTGCGGCTGAGGCGAAACCTGACCAAGGACCCGATATGGATGAGCAATGAAGGTCGCAACCAAACAACGACATGCCGCTCGCCCCGCAGCGCGAATAACCGAAGATGAACGTGAGTCCGGCGCCATTACGACCTCTTCCGTATTTATCGGAAGTTCCGAATATCGCCGCCTTGCGGATACCCTACCGCCCACCTGCTTAGTCTTAAATTACCTATCTTTCATTTAGTTGTGCTTGAATGATAGTATCGCTAGCGGTGCAGGGACATTATTTGGCTAAGTTCGGCAGATAGATTTCATCAACTCATCGTGTCAGCGTAAACGTGAGACACACCAACAATCCACCGTTGCGGCACACGTTATGTGAATCGTGAAATAGTGTACCGACCAATGTCCGTTCGGAGCATTTGAGACGAGTTGGATTGAATGCCGTCTGGAACCGCGTCATCAACCGAACCGCTCCTGACAGTACAAATTCCCGAAATTCCTGGCTGCTTTTGAAGTCCACTTCCTTCCTGGTAGGGTGCTACTCGACAGCTTCCGTGGAAGAAATCATTCCGCTGCCCACGAAATGGACGAATCTTCGCGCCAAAAAGTAGAGCTTGAACGCAGTGCGATACTACAATGAAGAAGTAGTCCGTGCTTGGTAGGGGCTCCACGCCGGAATCGATTTCGATCCTAAGCATGTCACGTCTTAGAAGGCATTCTCAACAGTCATG
>DATBAY010000308.1:0-29679 GCA_036271295.1 Lacipirellulaceae bacterium
CGTTACGAGCTCGACGACCCGCAATTCGGCAAAGACTGGTACGGCCCCGACGAGCTCGTGAAGTACGGCCTCAAGTTCATCGACGAGTCCATCGTCGAAAAGAGGCCATTCTTCTACTACATGCCCCACAGCTCGGTCCACTTCCCGCTGCAAGCGCCTGCCGAGGACATCGCCCGCTACCGCGGCAAATACAAGGTCGATTGGCAAAAGCTCCGTGAAGCCCGCCACAAAAAACAAATCGATATGGGCCTCGTCGACGCTAAGTGGCCGCTTACCGAGCTGCCGCCCGACGTCCCCGATTGGAACACGCTCAGCGATGAGGATAAAGACCGCCTCGACAACATCATGGCGATCTACGCCGGCATGATCGACCATCTCGACCACAGCATCGGCAATCTGGTCGCCGGCCTAAAAGAGCGCGGCGTCCTCGATAATACAGTGATCTTCCTGATGTCTGACAATGGCGGCAACGCCGAGAGCGGTCCCCGCGGCCGGCTCGAAGGCGATGACCCCGGTGGCCCAAAATCTACCGTGTGGCTCGGCCAATGTTGGGCCACGCTCGCCAACACCCCGTTCTGGCGCTACAAGCACTTCACCCACGAAGGCGGCATTGCCACCCCGCTGATCGTTCATTGGCCCAACGGGATCACCAAAGACCGCGAAGGCAAACTCGAACCGCAACCGGGCCACCTCGTCGATCTCATGCCCACAATTTGCGAAATCACCGGCGCGAAGTACCCCGAAGAATTCCATAACCACAAAATCCAGCCCGAAGAAGGTACCAGCCTCGTCCCCGCCCTCGCCGGCAAGCCGCTCGATCGCAAACAGCCAATTTACTTCGCTCACGAAGGCAACCGCGCGATTCGCGACGGCAAGTGGAAGCTCGTCATGAAGTACAAAGGCCCCTGGGAACTCTACGACATGGAAGCTGACCGCACGGAGCGCCACAACCTCATCGCCGAAAAGCCCGACATCGTGAAAGACCTCACCGCGAAATGGAACGCTTGGGCGAAGCGCGCTGACGTCGATGCCTGGATCGGCCCCGCCCGCACCGATTGGGGCGAAGAGATCGGCAAAGGCAACGACAGCAAGCGACTCAAGCCGAAGACGGCGTCGCCGTAATGCGTCGGCCTAAGCCGTCCTCGTGAGCATTGCATTGCTTCAAAAAGTGGCTCAGGCGGATTCAAAACCACCACACGCGATAGCGGCGTAAAACCTCAACGATTTTCGTCCTGAAAATCGCTGTGAACATTTAGGCCTTAAAAACAGTCTCTTCTACGTCAACCGTAGCAGGCGTTCCTACGTGCCCAAGTTTTCGCACCTGGTCGCTGGCACACCATTTGCCAATACGCTGTGCCGTACCTGATGGATGCCAAACCGGCAGCGGCTGGCAACCACGGATCAGAAAGAAGAGGCGGACATGTTCGGCTTCATTAAATACACGTTTGGAATGAATTTCTGGGCGAGCCCGAGCAATTCGCTCTACGACGAAATTCTTCGCTCTAGTGGCTGGCGCGGCGGGCGGCGTTCCAACACGCTGGTCCCAGCCTATTCGATTTACAACGGCATCGATGATCCGGATTTGCCGCCCAAGCAGCCAATCCCGACCGATGTTCCCGTAAAAGAACCGATCGACGTTCCCACGCGCGGACCGCGCGATGTTCCGCCTCCCCCGGGATCAGAACGGCCAACCCCGGCGCCGACCAATGAACCACACGACATTCCACCGGCACCGCAACCGCGATCGACTCGGTGATCTGAATCTATCGCGTTGAACATAGCAAAAGAGCACCGATTTTTTCGGTGCTCTTTTCGTTTGCGCTGTGCA
The DNA here is from genome assembly GCA_036271295.1 of Lacipirellulaceae bacterium. Taxonomy (GTDB): domain Bacteria; phylum Planctomycetota; class Planctomycetia; order Pirellulales; family Lacipirellulaceae; genus JABDGM01. The sequence continues at coordinate 1,829 of DATBAY010000308.1, forward strand.
AGGTTGCCGGCATTTAGCAAGATTTCGCGGCCCTAATCCAACTCGGTCAACTTAAGATTCTTGAAGCGGACCTCGCGCGGCTCGGTCAACTTTCCGACCGCGTGAACCTGGAGTGCAATGAACCCTTTTGGTGAGTAAGCTTTCTCATCTTTCTCGGTGTAGTCAGCGGCCGGAACTCCGTTGAGCCAGGTTTGAATGTGGTGGTCTTTGAACATGATCTTCAAGTGATTCCATTCGCCCAGGTGGCGCTCTTTTTGAGCGGCTTCGTTTTTTGTTAGGTCATTCAGCCATTGGCCTTTGCGAATCCACTGTCCCTTATCGTCTTTACTGCCGCCTTCGAAGTAGATGCCGCCGGTCCAAGGGCGATCTTTTTTGGTGTCGATCTCAACCTGGTAGCCGTAAACTCGTTCCTGGTCTCCCTCGGGCCGGGCGTGGCTCCGTAATTGAACGCCTGAATTGGCGAGGTTGTCGCGTGGGTCGATCTTGAAGTCCAACTCCAACTCGAAGTTGCCGAACTCTTTGTCTGTGCAGAGAAAAGTATTCGTGGTGTTCGGCGCGCTGCTGCCGACGATCTCGCCGTTCTCAACGCGGTACGTGGCGTTGCCGCCGCGCTTCTTCCAGCCCGTTAGATCCTTGCCATTGAACAACTCGACGGTCCCATCGCCGAGCGCCATCGTAGAAATCAACAATGTGAGCAGCAGCGGCGCGAGAGAATAGGCGCGAGTCGACATGGCTTTTGGTCCAGGTGGGAGATTGTGGACAGAAGGGAATGCCACAATTGTGGACCACGGGCGAACCGTTTGCAACTGTGCGCCAAACGCTCAATATCTGATGCCGGCTCGTAGCAAAATCGAGCTGCCCTGGCTGATATCATTGCCCGAGATGCTGGCGACCTTGATATCGCGGTTGAACACGTAGCCGACTTCGACTCGATGCGAAACGCCGCCGACGATCCTGCGCTCGAAGCCGAGCAGCACGCGATAGTCACGATAAGCAAGGACGTCATCTGTGCCGTTGAGGTCTTTGAATGCCCACGCTTGATTGCCGTACTCCAGGGAGACGTAGACCCAGCGTTCGTCGGCGCCTGGGATGGGCGTGAAGTCGTTCAGTCGCCACGAAATGCGCGGCGTCGGAAAGACGAGCTGATACTCAACATCATCGGTTGGCGTGTAGATCACGCCGGCAATCGGGACGATTTTCGACCAACCGCCGTCCAGGTAGGTCACACCTAGCGCGTACTTCAAATCGATCGTGGGAGCATACAAACCGAGCGCGCGGCCATTCACTCGTAACGCTTCATTCGAGCCGAAGCTGTGATCGTCGGCGAACAAACCGGGCGTGACAGCAAAATCGGCGATCCAGTGATTCAGATACACACGAAAGATGTGAAAATCCATCGTGATGTCATTGAGATGCGCCGGCAGATCAGGCGACGTCGGCCCGTCGAGCGAATGCGACGTGTAACCCGGCGTAATGATGATCGGATTCTCGCGCGTGAAGAACGGCAGGGCCGTGACGACATCGGTGTGCAAATCCAACCAACCGAGCGAAGTCGAATCGGGCGATGGAATCCAGGTCGCGTCGAACTCGACCTTCTGGAAAAAACCATCCCGTGAGCCGGGCGGGATCAATGATTTTTTTAGATCGGGCTCGGAAGTGACGGGGTACCCCGGATCCGTGGAGATAGGCGGCTCGGCCGGCATGACTGCGGGCGCAACACCCGGAGAGAGGTTGTCCAACATCACGGCCTGGTTCGGGCCGCCATCGACACTTGGGTATGTTTGCCAAGTCGGACTCACCATTGCCTGCGCTGGCACGACGGCGCCGGGCGGCAGCGTCGGCTGGTAGGGAACAGGGCCTGGCACTGCATAGCCGCCCCATGGAGACGCTGCAGTCGCTGGCGGCACGGGAACGAAAGGCGTTTGTGCGCGCGACGCGCTGAGCAGTAGTAACGTCAATAGGAATGCAGTTGATGAGCGCATCGATCCGACTCCGCCAAACCAACTGCAATTAAAAGTTAATGCCAGCTCGAAGCATGAACGTGGGATCAGGTTTGAAGTCCGGCGGCAGCTGCGAATCGAAGACGATCTCGCGATCGAACACATAACCAATTTCGACGTGACCACGCACCTGAGTTTGTGTCTCCCACTCTAGGCCGCCAAAGATTCGAATGTCGTTGTAGTCGAACCGGTCGCCACCGATACTGCGGTCGACGCTCCAAGAGCCGCCACCGTATTCGCCGGCCCCGTAACCCCACCACTTTGTGGTGCCGATGGCTGCCAGGAATTTGCGAATCTTGGGGTTCGGGAAAACTGCGTAGATATCCCAATCGGGCGACGGCCGATAGTAAATACCGACGACGGGAAGGATTTTCACATCGAGGCGATCGAGATACGCAGCGCCCAGAACCACATCCATATCGGGCGCGATCGCGATATCTGCGGCGCCGCGGCCCATCAGACGAATGGAATCTGTGTCCACATGATCGAAGTCGCTGTAGACGCCGATGCGGAAGCCAAGCTCCAGTCCAAGCCATTGGCTCGGATGAGGAAACCACGCCGTGTCGAGATAAGCATCGTAAACGCGGGGCGGCAAATCGGGCGGCGGCGGCCCTGGTGCGCTCGGGCCATCCAACCAGTTGAAAGCGAACCCGGGCGTAACGAGCAGCGGCGTTTGGACGTCGCCTAACATCGGAAACGTGAACGTACTCGAAAGCTCGAGGCGACTTAGTCCGAATTGATACGGGCTCGACTGCCGTCCATGGAGGAATGTGTATTCAGCGCTGAGCTCTTGCAGAAAGCGCTGCGTTTTCTGCCAGTATTCGGTGCCATTCGGTGTGATGTCGTATGGCGCCGGCTGGGCCTGAAATGGATTAGTTTGCTGCAACGGCGGCGGAGTGGGCGTCGGCGGGTAAACGGGAACACCGCTTACCGGTGCGGCACCCGGCGCTGTGTAGGTCGTAGGTGGCGGAGTGTAAGTCACTGGCGGTGGCGCCGGAGAAGCTGGGCCACCAATGGAGTAAGGATCGAACGACGGCGGCGGTCCGACGGCAGCGGCCGAATAGGTTGGCGGTGCGGCGCCCGGTGCAGCATACGTCGGCACCCCGGACGGAACGGAGTATGGGCTGGGCGCGACTGAGTATGGACTCGCCGCATCAATCGGTTGCGAAGGCGTTGGGAATTCCACTCGTTGCGCTACGGCACGCGTCGCCCACAGCAGGGCGCAGCAAGCAACGACGGTGGTGCGTATGCATCGCATGATGTTGCGTAACGCCTCGTCTCGTAGCGCGCAGGGATTCCCGACCGGCGTAGTTAACAATGCTGGCGGGAAGCGTCAAGAGAATTCACAGGGAGTCGAAACCGGCGTGAGAATTTGCCGGGTCGCTGGCGAATTAGGTAGCGCAGCGCAACGGTGTGATAGCACTCACGCTCAGTCATCGCTGCGTTTTGCTAGAGCATTTTTAGCAAAGGTGTTCCGATGGGCGCCGAGGGCAACGCCCTAGTTCTTCGCAATTCTCTGGGGCGTTGCCCCAGCCACCCAGCCGTTGAGTTTCGCGAACCTAATTTGGTTGCGCGGCGATGAGCGCGTCGAGCTCTAATTTGAGCTTTGGCAAGATGTCGTCGTACGGAAACTGCCCGAGGGCTTCGCCCCCGCGCTTGAGGTTTACATAATTCGGACCACACCACAGGCCGAGGTCAGCTTCATCGGTCTCGCCGGGGCCATTCACGCGGCAGCCCATCACGGCGATCGTGATTTTGTGGTCGCGGGCGTAGTCGGTCATGCGTTTCACTTCTTGAGCGAGTTCGACGAAAGCTTCGTTTTCAACGCGCGAGCAGCTCGGGCAACTGATGATGTTGAGTGTCGACAGGCCGTAGTCGACGACCGATCGCACGCGGCCGGCGGCAATGTCGTCGAGGATTTTGCGGCCGGCGTCGATTTCTTCGGGTTTGCGATCGTTCGGCACAGTGAGCGATCCACGAATCGTATCGCCCATGCCGCGACTGATGAGCTGCTCGAACGCGATGCGAGTTTTGATGATGCCATCGGGCGGGAGACCGGCTTCGGTGACGCCGAGGTGGAGCGGTACATCGGGCCGCGCTTCGGCAAAGCGGCGGTTCACTTCGATGACTTCGCGCGGGTCGGAGTCCTTCAGCGATACGCAGTAGCGGGTAAAGCCGAGGTCGTCGACCAGTCGGCAATGATCTAGTGCGCTATCGAGCATCGGCGACAAGCGATCCTTCGGATCGTATTTGGCTTGTTGCGCGGGATCGACGCTACCGCAATTGACGCCGATGCGAATTGCGCAGTCATTGTCTTTCGCAATGCTAATCAAATAGCGGACTTTGTCCTGCCACGGTTTTTCGCGCTCGTGGTGATAAAGGTGGCCGGGATTGTAGCGGAGCTTGTCGACGTGCGGCGCGAGCTTTTCGGCGAGGCGATAGTTCTCTTGCAGATCGACGACGAGATTGGCTTTCGTTTGTTTGCGGATTTCAGCGACGGCGTCGGCTTCGGCCGTATTGTCGACGGCGATGCGGACGACGTCGGCGCCGGCATCGACGAGGGCGTTCGCTTGGGCGACGGTGGCATCGACGTCGCGCGTGGCGGTGGCCGTCATGCTTTGGACAGCGATCGGGTGGCCGGCGCCGATGGTGATCGTGCCGATGCGGACGGAGCGGGTTGGATTGCGGGTGATGTTGGTCATCTGGATGTTTGTCCGGAGATGGACGCAGATTAGCGCAGATGAAAAAGCAGAATTAATCTCTTTCCTTATCTGCGAACATTTGCGTCATCTGCGGACTATTCTTCTTATTCCCAAAGTAAGGAGCCGATACGAACGATCGTCGCGCCTTCTCGAATTGCGATTTCGAAGTCGCCGCTCATGCCCATTGAGAGTTCATCGAGTTTCACGTTGGTGGGCATGTTCGATATTAATCGGTCGCGGAGCCGTCGCAGCGAGGCGAAGTTTCGAGCTGCAGTTGCTTCGTTGCCTTCGATCGCTGCCATGGTCATCAGGCCGCGGATGTGGACGTGATCGTGTTGCGGCGCGGAGGCGAGCAGCGGTTCGACTTCATCTGGCGCGAGGCCGTGCTTGGCCGACTCGCCAGAGGTGTTCACTTCTAATAGTACATTAATCTGATTAGCCAAGGCACCCTCACCCCGGCCCTCGCCCCGAGGGCGAGGAAGAAGAGCGGTGGACTCATTGATCGTTGCAAGCAATCGTCCGCTATCGACGCTGTGGATGAGCGTGACGAGGGGCAGGGTGCGGGCGACTTTGTTGCGCTGGAGGTGGCCGATGAGGTGCCAATGGATTGCTGGGTTTTCGATAGGGTACCTGGTCGCTGAAGCGACCAGGCCGTCGTGTGAGTGTGAGTTGACGTTCGTGGTGAGTTGGAGGTCGGCGGATTTTTTCCAGAGCTCTTGGGGGCGGCTTTCACCGAGGTTGGTACAGCCGGCGGCGATGAGTTCCGCAGCGGCGTTGGAATCGACGTATTTCGTCACGCCGACCAATGAGATCTCATCGGGTTTACGACCGGCGGATTCGGCGGCGCGGGCAATGCGCTCGCGGACTCGTTGGAGATTATCGGCGATCGACATGGTGTTTTCATTCTACACCGGTTCGATCTCGATCCACTCCTTGAATTTGCCGTCGACGAAGCGACCGGCGCAGAACTCGCCGGCGATATTGTGGCCCAGCAGCGTGCGATTGCCGGGTTGGCCGAGGGAACGGTAAAAGAGCCATTGGTCGTCCCCAGATTGAATGCGGTAGCCGACGGCGATATCTGACGGCACGACTTCGAGCATGTCGCCAACGGTGAGTTGACGCCAGGTGCGCTGCTTGCCGGAACGCTTGCAATCGAGATCGATGAATATCGGGCAGCAGATTGCGCGGCCGTTCGCTGCTTGCGTGAGCGTCAACCGACTTTCACGTTCGGAGAGTGAGCCGCCGCGCGGCTCGGCCCGCCATTCGCGAAGCGCCAGCGGCATGACGGCGGCTCGAGCGCGAACGCCCGCCAGAATGCCGTCGCGTGTTTCTGCTTCGGGCCTCCACAGAATTGAATTTGCCAATGGAAAGCTGACGGAGTGCTGGAGGTTGCGCGGTTGTCGCTCGATATCGAAGACGATATCGGCGAAGTACAAGACGCGGTCTGCACGTCCGAACAGAATTTGCCGTTCGAGGCGCAGGCCGCTCGTCAGCGACAAACCGAGTTCGAGGAAATCGAATCGTTTGCCATGTTCCCAACAAAGTTGTTCCCATTCGCCGACCGGCTCCACGGCCGCGCCATCGCAAGTTGTTTGAGCTTTCCAGGCGCCTGAAAAAATGCGATCGCCAGCAACGCTTATATCAATGGCGGGGTCAATATTACCGTACGAGACCGCGAGCCGTGCGTCGCGTTGTGACCAGCCATCGGACATAATGGTGATGCTGGACCAATCTGAATTCAGCGAGGGGTTGGGCAGGTCTTTGCTGCGAAGTTTGCCAGATTTCTTGGCGATGCCTTTGGGTAAAGCGATTTGTGCGGCCGCATAATCGCCGCGATCGCCGGCGAGGTCGAGTGCCGTACGAAACAGATTCTTGCACCACCCTGAGTTTGGATCTGATGACGACAATAAAAACGCGCCGTCTTGATCGGCCAGCCGGATTGCATTGCGGACCAGCCACTCGAATTGAACGTCGGCGGCTCGGGACCAGGCGCCGCGTTTCAAATGGCGGCCGATTAGTCGCGCGCGCGTCCAGCACGCGAAGAGCGGAGCAAGGACTGGCAATAGCCGCGCATCCGGAAGCCCTTGCCCATCTGTGAGCTCGACCATCGATTCGGAGAGTGCCGCGCGCGCATCGTCGCGCAAGGCATGGTGGGGGCGGATCTCCGGAAAGAGATAGCCGAGCGCCAAAGGCAACTCGCCCCCCAGCAATTGATTGCGCACGATTTCGGCCGGGTCGGACTGGGCCCCGATGCGCTGTGCGAGCGCATCGGTCGCAATGGTGCGGAGCCGCTCGGCTAAAAACCACCAGGTATCTGCCGGCAAATCGAAGGCGAGCTTCGGGAGCGAGTGCGCGAGCGCAATCATTTGCAGTGAGAGAGGCAAGTCGGGCGCAGAGGCGCCGTCGTCACCGATCACGATTTCGGCGAGCGTGGCGGGCGTTTCGATTGCCAATTGAATCGCCTCGCGTTGCCATTCTTTCGGCCAACCCCACAGGACCGGCGGCGTTTTCCCTTTCAGGAACTTCAGGTCGGCGGGCTTGCTGCGTTTGCGGAGATGCCGCTGCCAATGCTTCCAGGCGGCGGCTCCGTCGGCCGTGGAGCATGCTTCCACCAAGTCCGGGGGCGCTTTATCGTGCCACATGGTTTGCCAAGATTGCCCGAGGCTCGACTGATCTTCGTTAAGCGCAATGGCCATGTTTAGAACTGCTTACTTGAGAATTGGCAAACGTAGCGTCCCAGTGGACGGCGCGGAACTTATAATCGAGCGTATTGGAGGCCGCCGGTGAGTGGCGTGATTGCCGAGCGATGGGCGCTCCGGCTATCTTACAAGCTCGGTGTTTGGTGGTCGAGGGTCGCGTTTTCGCGGGCAAGGAGTCGGTGGCGATGCGATACGTATGTGCTCGTTCGTCTTATAGCAGAATCCTCTTGGCGGTGTGCGCAATAGCGCAAATTCCTGTTGTGCGCGGGACAGCCGTTGCGCAAGAAAAGGCACGGACAACCGCGGACGAGTCACGTTCCGCAGACGACGAAGAACAGCCGAAGCCAGTGCCGTTGCCCGAGCCAGTGGGCGCGAAGCGATTGTCTCCTCGGTATCCGATTTGGATCGATATGACGGAAAAGACAGTGCTCGTTGATGGGCAGATTTGTTTGCGCGAGGGAATGCTCGAGATGTTCGCGTGTACGAAAAACACCAAAGAGCACGAGGCGATCGTTTCGGCAGACACGAAAGCGTTCCTGGTACACACGGGGTTGTTAGCGCTCGGCGCAGAGGTTGGACACCCGGCTCAATTTCAGCCCGTGTTCAAACCGGCCGCGGGCACAGAGATCGATGTGCTTGTGCGCTGGAAGGATGAGCACGGCAAGGATCGCAGCGCGCGAGCTCAGGAGTGGATCAAAGACCTCAAGACGAAGAAGGAGATGACGTATCCATTTGTCTTTGCGGGCAGCGCGTTTTGGACAGACCCCGATAATGGCAAGAAGTTTTATCAGGCCGAGGGTGGGGATTTTGTCTGCGTCTCTAACTTTGGTACGGCGATGCTGGATCTTCCGGTAGAGAGCTCACAATCGAACGACGAGCTCGAGTTCGAAGCGTTTACGGAGAGAATTCCGCCGATAGGCACCGCAGTGCGGCTGGTGTTTAAGCCCAAACTTGCAGCGCAGCCGGAGAGCGGTAAGAGAAAGCAGGAAGGCAAAGTGAAGGCGAAGAACGGGGCGCCGAAGGCGGAAGAGAAAACCACGAAGTAGCGTTATGAAAGTTCTTGTTGGCGTCGATGGGTCGGCGAATTCTTTTGCGGCGGTAGAGTTTGTCGGGCGGCTCTTGTCGCCCGAGCGCGATCAGCTGGTGCTGCTGTTCGCTACGCCGGCGATTTCGTTTGAGGATGACCGACTCGATCCTGCGGTTGAGGCGCGAGCGCGGGCGGCGCTCGGAGCGACGGTTCTCGAGGCCGCGGGCGAACGCTTGCCAGCGGAATGGCGGCGGCGTGCGGTGAAGCGCGAAATCGCGGGGTCGGCTAGCGCGCGGCTGTTGGAAGCAGCCGACGCGGAACATGCCGACTTGCTGGCGTTGGGACAGCGCGGAACCAGCGGGATCGTGGAGAGCATGCTCGGCGGCGTTAGTCGCGCGATCGCGCACTCGGCGAAGATCGCCGTGCTGATAGTGAAGAATGAGCCGGCGAGCGACGAGCCGACGAAGCAGTCGCCTGGTCCCGCCGAGCGTCACATGCACGTGTTGATGGCCGTTGGTGAGTCGCCATCGCCGGAAAAAATGGCGAGCCTCCTCAAGCGATTTACGTGGCCGCCCGAAACGCGGGGTTGGGCAATGAAAGTGGTACGGCGGCAGTTTGTGTGCGACCTGCCGAATTGGATCAAGGTCGAGCGAAATGCCGACGTGGCAGCGATGGCGTCGGCCTGGGAGGCGGAGCATCAACAGAATGTTGTCGAGTGCCGCACTGAGCTGGAAGTGTTCCGAACGATGCTGCCTCAGTGTTTCATTGACGAGGAACTGGTCGTTTCAGAAGGCCGACCGGCGGAAGAGATTTTGGCCCAGTCTCGTAAGAAGGCGATTGACCTGATTGTGCTAGGGAGCCAAACTGCCGGGACGCTCAAGCGACTGCTGTTAGGAAGCACCTCGGAGCAGGTTTTGCGCAATGCGCCGTGCTCGGTGTTGATCGTACGTTGAAATAATCCTGGAAGCGTGGATAAAAAAGCCGGGCCAAGGCGGCCCGGCTTTCTGCGTTAATAAATGTACGCGAGCTGGCTAGGGCCCGTTAGTGCGACGCACTGGCCCAGCCGGCTGCGTCCTGCTGGGCTTTAGCGGCCGTGACGGGGCCGTTAACGGTCGCCGAGGTTTGGCGATACGTCACCGGCTGTTGATACAAAGCGGTTCGCACTGGCGCGATGCTGCCACGTTGAGCGGTGCGATCTTTCTGGAAGAGCTGCGGCGCTTCGAAGTACGTCGAGCTATCGCTCTTCTTAACGTCGTAAGGGCCTGGGGTCTTGGAATCGGCGCCGGGTTCGGGTTGAACGCCCGTGTTTGGTGTTGTATCGGCAGGCCGATTCGCAGACGTCGGCTGTGGGGCCTGCGGCGCTTGCAAGGTTGGTTTCTGATCGGCGACGGCCGGCGTTGGTTGCGGCTGAGGAGCGTAGGTCGAAGGCGCCGCCGGCGTTGGCTGAAGTGTGGTAGTCCCCGGAAATTGAGCGGCACATGGCGCCACCGGCGGTGCTACCGGCGCACTAGCCGAACAGTTCGAGCAAGGCGGCGCGATGGCGGCCGGCGGTTGGTAAGTCGCGACCGGGGCTGCGTAGGAAGCTTGCACGGTCGCAGGAGCACCAGCAGGACAGCCGCAACCCGATGCACACGGAGAACCGCCACTGCTGCACGCCGAGCAAGATGGACAGGCCGGAGCGTACGACGCGACGTAGCCCGAATTGCAGGTGCTGCAACTAGGTGCATACGACGCCGTGCAAGTCGAACACGTGGGCGCGTACGACGCGCAGGTCGAGCAGCTAGAGCACGTCGGGCAACTCGGGGCGTAGCCCGCATAGTAACTCGGAGCGTAACCGGCGACGTAACTGGTCGGATACGACGCCGCATACGTCGTGGGTGTGCCCCACACGTTCGACGTAAAACGATCCCACCAATAGCCGGGATACCAACCACCGTAGTACGCGGTGGTAGCGGGTGCGTAATAGGCGGTGGTCGCCGGTGCGTAGTAGGTCGAGTACGACGGAGCATAGCCGGCCGTGTATGCGTATCCTGCGCTGTACGAAGGTGCGTAATAGGCGGTGGTCGCCGGTGCATAGTACGCAGTCGTCGCCGGCGCGTAGTAGGAAGTCGTCGGCTGGCCGCAACACGCTCTGGCGTCGACCACGACGCACGCTAAGAGCAACATCGCGGCAACGACCGAAACGAGACGCATTGATTTGTTGGTCATGTTAACGCTCACTTACTTCCACTTCTGAGATGAGAAGGACCCTACCTTTTTGTTTACTCGCCGGCGCGCGGGAAAGCAACTAGCTACGTGCGGCGAACACGAATTTGGCGAACAGTGCATGCTGGGCAAGCTTTGCCGTCTGGAAAAGCGTTGCGGGGTGAATCGTGACAAGACCCTGATCCACACCGCAAATTCGCCGCCAATGCGGCCACGATAAGGGAACTCGTTGAAGTGTAACCTAGAAGTCTTGGCGATGCGGCCAATGGTGAAAATTAACAACCAATTTTGGGAAATGTTGTGAAAACGCATCGCGGCGAAACGCGATAATTGGTTCAAATTAACGCAATTTGTACAACCGCGAAGCAGGCGCGATTTCAATACGCGAATCAAAACTGGCGTGTTCGGACAGCGTGCCGCTTTCGCTCGTGCCGGTCGTACAGATCAAAGAAGATTTCACGCACGTCGCTGCCATGGCAGGCATAGCTATCGGATATGTCGTCGAGCGTGACGGGAGTGGACACTTCCGTGCATAAATCCGCGACCAGCCTCGTTACAAGCGACTGAGGTGGGTTGAGACGAACGAGCGTTGGGAGCCGGATTGGGCGGTGTGCGGTAACGAGCAAACCGGTGCGCTTTTGGCGCGAACGGTACGCTAAAAACAACCGTTGCGGCCAACCGAGCTGCTCGAAACCATCGATCACGAGCAGGTCATTCGAGCGCCATTTGAGGGCGCGGATCGAATCGAGAAATGGGCGCGGCAGGCGGCGCTGCCGATCGCGAAGTGCGATTGCGAGCACGTTGCGGCCAGCGTCCGCGAGAAGTGGTTTGAGTGTTTCGAGCAACGTCGACTTTCCACTTCCGTGCGGGCCAATAATTGCGCCGCGCCAGTTTTGTGCCGCGAGATTCGCCAAAAGCTCTTCCGCGTTTTCGCCCGCGGCAAAACTGAACGGCAACGCTCCTGGCTTCGTCCAACAGGTGGCGAACGGATTGTCGAATCGTGATGGTGGCGATTGGATGACCATACGCTGAGCCGCGCGCGGCTATTCGAGTTGCTCCGGCTCGTCGGCAGCCACTTGGGCGCCGGCCGCCACGCTGCCTAACCGGAAGGGAATCTCGGCCACCGTGTCTTGAATCTGTGGAAAGAAGAGCCGTAGGCGCACACACCAACAAACCTTCACGACTTCGCCGTCGTAGCTGAGCGGACTAGGCGGCAGCTTGGTGGTGAATCGTCGCGGCACGCGCAGATCGAGCGGCCGGGCCGAGTCATCAATGTGCCGTTCGAAGTGATGTACGGCGAAATCTTCTTCCCCTTTGCCGGCGGTGTACCAAACGACCGACAGCTCCGCGGCGCGAACGGTGCGCATCTGCGTTCCCTCGATGAAGAATCGCCCGGATAGCGAATCGCCTGGCTGATAATGAGCCGCCGGCGAATCTAGCAGGATGCGAATTGCGGGTGCGGTCTGCATACTAGGCGTTCGCCACTGCGAAAGTCGGATTGGCCGTCGGAGCTACAATGCGAAGTGGATAAACGTAAATTGGAAAGCGGCGTTCGAAGTCGCCCCAGCGCGTCATTCGGCCCCGTACAACGATGGTCCACGCGATCGCATTGTGCTGGGAAACGAAGGAGTGCATCACGGTCGGCGGAACCGTAAGGTCGAAGGTGATTTCGAAAGGTTCCGGGGGGCGAATATCGAATTTTCGACGAGTAAAAAGAACGGAGCGAAACACGCGACTCGTGGCACGGCGCGTGTCGGTACCTTGTTGGTAGATCGCCTGCTCTTCGCAGACAAGCTGCACCTGCAGCCAGCGGACTCGGACGCGGCCGGTTTGCGAGACGAAGCCGTGGAAAGTGCCGCCGGGATAGAACGGGTGTTGTGAGATTTCGACGCGCGTCGTGCCGATGGCGATGTTGAACAGCACCTGGCGAACCAGCGCGACGACCGTCCAAATTCCTCCCAAGACCAGCGGGCCCATGAGCCAGGTCAGCAACCAATTCGGATGGCCCTCGCGATGTTTTTCAAAGACTTCAACTACGAATACGACGACCAACGTGTTCCAAGTCAGGCATACGGTCGCCATGGCGAACACGACCCACCCGGACGCGGCGTCGATCGGCAACCGATAAGCTAGCCGCACGCCAGGGCTGTCCGTCACGGCGTCGATCGGCGGCACCGTGGGAAGCGCGGGCGTGATCGAATTACTCGGGCCGAGTCGTTCCCAATCGGTCGCTTTTTGCACGACGGCCGCCCGGCGTTCCGTGGAAGCGGCGGTTTGCCAGAGCAATCGAACGAAGGCGGCCGAGCCGTAAACGATCAAGGCGAGGGGAATGACCATCGCGAACCAAGGCCAGCGGCCGGCATCTTCGGCATAGGCAACGCGATAGATCAGCCAATACAGACCGACGACGCCTAACGTGGCGAGAGCCGCGGAGAGAGCGCCTTCGGCAACTTTACCGGCCCAGGGCACACTGGAACGGCGCGTGCCGCGTTTTTTGGCGAACAATCGAGGGCGAGGCAGCATAACCGGTTCGTGAGAGAAGGAATCGGCAAAGGCCCGAGAGCGCGAATACGCAGCGGGCCCTTACCTATTATTGTCTCACAAACCTTGGCCTGCACACAGCCGAGTGATTGACTGCGAATACAGCGGTTTTGCTGGTAATGTAGTCCTCTCGCTCGGCGAGAGACGACTACATTAAACGTGCGCTGGTTGGCGGCCCGGGCGATAGAAGCCGACGTTTTCGAGCGCTTTGTAAACTTCTTCGAGCGTCTTTTCGCCGAAATTCGAAATGCTAAGCAAGTCTTCGCGGGTGCAGTGGAGCAGATCGTCGACCGTAAAGACGCCGCGCTCTTCGAGGCAGTTGGTCGTGCGAACCGCGAGGCCGATTTCGGCCGTGCTCATTTCCAATTTGTCTTTCAGATCTTGCGAGCTCTCGTAGGCGCGATTGAGCGGGATGCGTGTCATGCGGGGTCCCTCCCTGTGGTGACAGAAAATAAAGTGGGTCGTGTGTGCGGACGTCATCGCTCGCACGGCGCTTCGAAATATACCAACTTTCCTTTTCGGTGCGAACAAATAGCGCGGAATTAAAGGTAAAAAATCTGGCGGGAGTGCTAGCATGTGTTATTGCGTTTGGTAACAGGGCATGACCGCAGCGCAGCCAGGGGATGTACGTTCGAACACGAATGCGAAATGATTGAGGGAGATCGATTCGCGAGAACGCTTGGTGATAAAGGGCACGGAAGGGCCGAATTCTTACGAATTCAGCTACGATTGGCGTATGGAACATTTGTTGGCATCACTGACGGAACCGCAACGCGTCGCGGTGACGCACCGCGATGGACCCCTGCTCGTGCTGGCGGGGCCCGGGAGCGGGAAGACGCGTGTAATCACTCACCGCATCGCTCATTTGATCGAAGGCGGCGTGCCGAGCTCGCAAATTCTGGCGCTGACGTTCACGAACAAAGCCGCTTCGGAAATGCAGCGCAGGGTGGCGGAACTTTCGCCGGGGAACCGGGTGTGGCTGAGCACGTTTCATCGCTTCGGCGCGATGCTCTTGCGTCGCTATGCCGAGTATGTGGGGCTGCAGCCGAACTTTACGATCTACGATACGAGCGACGCGCGGCAAACGATCAAGCGCGTGATCGAGGCGCGCGAGATTAATACGTTGAACTATTCGCCCGATCGATTGCACGAAGCGATCAGCGCGGCGAAGAACAAACTCATCACGGCCGACAAGTACGAACCGCGGAGCGGCAGCATGCTCAGCCGCGTGGTGGCGGAAGTGTATCCGGCGTATCAAGAACGATTGTTGGCGTCCTCGGCGGTCGACTTCGATGACCTGCTGCTGCATGTCGCGCAGTTGCTGTATACGAGCCCGGAGGTGCGGGCGGAGCTGGATGAGCGTTACCGATATGTGATGGTGGATGAGTACCAAGATACGAATCGCGCGCAGTACGTAGTTCTGCGCGCGCTCTCGACCGACTTTCCAAACCTGGCGGTGACAGGCGATCCGGATCAATCGATTTACGGTTGGCGAGGAGCGGATCTCAATAACATTCTGGAGTTTGAGCACGACTACCCGAACGTGAAGATTGTGCGGCTCGAGCGAAACTATCGCAGCACGAAGCGGATTCTGCACGTGGCCGATCAACTAATCGGTCACAACATCAAGCGCAAGAAGAAGGAACTATGGACGGAAAACGGTGAAGGCGCGCCGGTGCGGCTGGTCGCCTATTTAGATCAGGACAAAGAAGCGAGCGACATTGCGAATCAGATCCGCGAAAGTGTGGCGGAGGGCAAGCGAAAGCCGAGCGACTTTGCGATTTTCTATCGCGTGAATGCGTTGTCTCGTGTCGTGGAACGCGCGCTGCGGGCGGCGAGCGTGCCGTACCAGATGGTGCGCGGCCAGGAGTTTTACGCGCGGAAGGAAATCAAGGACGTGCTCGCGTACTGCCAGCTTATCAACAATCCGCGCGACGATATGGCGCTCGAGCGGACGATCAATACGCCGGTGCGGGGGATCGGGCGGAAGACGATCGAGCGATTGACGGAGTATTCGTATCGGCATGGCATTCCGCTCTTGGAAGCGGCGCGGAGCGCCTGGGATATCGAGGGGTTTTCGAAAGCGACCGCGGCGAAGGTGGCGACGTACGTCGAAATCATCGATCGCATTGGAGCGGTGGTGCACGGCGACGTGGAGGAGGTTATTGGCACGGTACTGGAAGCGTCGGGGTATCGGGCATCGCTTGCGGAGAGTGAGGATGAACAGGACCAGAACCGTTTGGCAAACATCGAAGAATTGCTGACGGACGCACGACAGTTCGATGAGCAGAATCCCGGCGGCGGCAAGCTGGAAGAGTATCTTGAGCGATCGTGGTTAGTGAACGAGACGGATAATTGGGATGCCAACACGGAAAAAGTGACGCTAATGACGTTGCACGCTGCGAAGGGCTTGGAGTTCCCTTTCGTATTTATTGTGGCGGTCGAGGACGGGGTGTTGCCGCACGAGCGGGTTGGGCAGCATCCGGATGAACTGGAAGAAGAGCGGCGGCTGGCGTTTGTGGGAATTACCCGGGCGAAGGAGGAACTGCAGTTGAGTTACGCCGTCACTCGTGATTTCCGTGGCGTGCGGCGGCGGACGATTCCGAGTTCGTTCTTGATGGAGATGCCGCGCGGCGAGATGGAAATGCTCGGCTCGCCCGAGGCGATGGACGCGGTGTCGTTCGATCCGTGGGACGTTGACGATGACGAGGGGGACGACTCGTGGGATTTTCAGCTGGACGATGCATCGGTCGAGACGCAGGGCGATGACGTCGGCGCGAAGCGCGATGAGAAGCCTGGACTGAGAATTGTGGCGGCATCGATCAAAACAGCGGCGACGATGTCGCGCGAGATGGCCGGTGAATCCGGGGAGGCGGCCGAGGAATTGCCGCGGGTGTCGCCCGATTTGTTCAGGCAGGGGATGGCCGTAATTCATCCCGCGTACGGGCCGGGGAAGATCGTGGCGCTCTCGGGGTCGGGCAAGGGCCGGCGGGCGACGATTCAGTTTGCGACCGTTGGCGAGAAGAAGATTATTCTCTCGCACAGCACGGTGCGGCCTGCGACTTGAGCGCTGTTTGTTTTTGTCGTACTGGTCCATAAAAGCCGTACGGCCGATTCCGACCTGAGTGAGGATGGGCTTAGAGTAGACCCTTTAGCTGCGCGATGATTACGGATCGTCATCGGTGTGACGGTTCCAGCGGCGTTATTTCGTCGTAAGGCAATGTGCTCCGCCTGCGCATCCTCCCCAAAGGTTTCGATATGAAACTTTGCAGCTGATTTGGCATCCGCCAAAGCGTCATCGTAGGTATCACCTTCGCCGACGACGATACCGCTAAGTCCTAGCGGATAGGCCAAAAACCCATCGGCATGCTGCTCAATAACAAACTTTAGTTGGGTCATTCAACAACCTAAGAGTTATCTGCTCTTTCCACCACATTATAGCGTCGTTTACGGAAAATGACGCACAGGGCAGTCGCCGAAGCTACGCGGTTTTCGCAGCCACTTCGATATGCGCGGCCATCGCACGAACGTTGGTGATCGCCTCGGCGAAGTTCGTGACGACACGGCTTTCGGCATCTTCGACGGGTTCGGCGAGAGATTCCTTTTGCTCCACCGCGGTCCAGAAGCCGACGACGATCGGCAGATGCGGATATTGTTTTCGCAGGCGACGCCAAAGGAGTCGGGTGTCGCGCGGCTGGAGCGGCGGCAAGGCGGAGATGATAACCACATCGCTGTCGGTATCGGCCACTCGATCGACCAATTCGCTGGTGAGCGATTTAGCGGCCCCGGTGCTCGCCTGGTAGCCTTCGAGCACGAGAAGCTGAGCCAGCATGTGGGCGGCAATTTCGTCGGCTTCGTCGCGTAGTGGAATACACAAAATGCGCGTGGGCGAGGTGATGGGACCGTTCACACGCTCGGCCCCGGCGGCGGCAGCCGTTTTCGTTTCGTGGGCTTGTGCCTGGGCAAGCGACCGATGGGAGGCTTCGCCCAACTCGTCGACGATGTCTCCGGTTGACTCGAGAATGAACGTCGACTGGTCCTCGTTTAGCACATCCAAATGCCGATCGTTCTCTGCGAGGGCGAGTGCTGGAACCAGCACATTGTCGTAGTAAGCCGCCAACGAAGATTCTTTGACTTCTTTGTGAGCAAGCTTGATTGGTTCGTGGTAGTCGAACGCCAACAACCGCTGATAGGTGCGCTCCGCCGGTGAAGCGGGCGACTGTTCGGCGAGCAGAATAGTAAGAAAGCGCAGTTGCGGCACGTAGCGCGCGGCGACGAGGAGGCACACGGTCATCGGCATCGAAAGGATCAGGCCGATCGGCCCCCAGAGCCAGGTCCAAAAGATCGCAGAGAGCATGACGCCGATCGTCGACACGCCCGTGGTGCTTCCGTAAACGAGCGGCTCCACGACATTGTTGAAGATCAGCTCCATCACGAGATACCAGCCCAGCACGAGCACTGGCTGAGTCCATCCGGGAGACAACGCGACGGAAACAATGATCGGCAAAGAGGCCGAAATCCAAGTCCCGATGTACGGAATGAAGCGCAGCGAAAAGCCAAGCACACCCCAGGTGATAGCGCCTGGGACGCCAATGATCAATAAGCCTGCTGCGGCGGCGAAACCATACGCGGCATTGATGAGAAACAGCGTACGCAGATAGTTCCCAACCCGGCCTGCCGCATCGTGAAAGGCTTCGGCCGTGGCGTGCATGTGGGTGCGGCCGAACAGCTGGATGAGCCGACTGCGCTGGTTTTCGCGGTCGAGCAGCAAGAACAGCACAAGGACGACTACCATCCCGCTGGTAGTGAGAGGCTCGACGAGGCGCGCGAGCCAATCTTGAACTTGGTCGAATGTGGAGGTCGATTGGTCGACAACAGTAACTTCTACGGAATCCTTACCCTGGCCGCGTTTGCCGGAGCGCTTAACAACGGTGGTCGCATCATCTTCGGGAGCTGTTGCAGGATGATTTGTTTCGCCTTTTGCGGTTTCTTTAATGGGCGGAGATTTATCGTCGGAGTTTGAAGCCCCCGATTTGTCGTTTGTGTTTTCGTCGGTCTTACCGTTGCCATTGGTTGTGGCGGCGCCTTGTATCACAGAGTTGCGGATATCAGTCAGCGTGTTTGATATCTTGTCGATCGTGGGAGAATGCGGCCGGAGTCGCTGCAATTTGTCGATGAGATCTTTCTTATGTTGCGTTTCCTGGAGCTCGCTTGTGACCTGCACGAGTTGATTTGTAACAACCCATCCGAGAGCCCCCATCACAGCGAACGAAACGCCGACAAGTGAAACGACGGCAATCACTCGCGGGATTCGCCAACGCTCGAGCCGGTTGGCGAGCGGCGTGAGCAGAAAGGTGAGCAAAATCGCCAGCGCGATGGGCAACAGAATCGCCTTCGCCACGTAAAGCGCGAAGACGGCCGTGACCATCGCCACGAGAATGAACAGCGATGAAGTGCTTTGCTTGGCCGGCATGAGAAGTCGCAAGTGGGCGGAATCGCCGAAGACAAACCAAGAGTAATGTTACACTAGCCGTGAAGGAGAAGCACGCCGCGAAAGAGAAAATCGGGGACAGAGGAGGAGAGGCAACGCTGCTTCGCCGAGGAGCCGAAGCTCACTTTTTCGATGGCAACCGAAATTCGATTGTCGTTGTTGGCTCGTCGCTTGTACGGACATGCGCTTCGCCGCAATGGGCTTCGATCACGCGCTTCACAATTGCCAAGCTCAGCCCAATGCCATCCGGGCCATGCTGGGCGTCTGTGCCCTGATCAAACAACGTCGACATCGTGTCCGGCGACGGTGGCGCGCCGTTGTGATGAATTTCGCAACAAACGCCTGCGGTGCCCGCGTCGGCAGCTTCGACTCGCACTATGCCGCGTGGGGCGCTGTTGACGGCGAACGCAACGGCATTCTCCAACGCACGCGTCAGCAGCCCGGCATCGGCGAAGACGCGTAACTCAGCGGGCACATTGTTGACTAGCTCGACGCTCGAAGCGGAGATGATTGGCTGGAGCTCCGTCATCACCGACTCGACGATTGGCCACAAGTCGACCTCGCGGCGTTCGAGTTTCTCGCTGTCTTCTGCAGACGCGCCGCTCGTTTTAATGACGTCGATGACTGACTTTTCGAGTTGCTCGACGTTGCGGCGCAGTATTTTCAGCAGCTTCTCGGTCGGAGCGCCGGTGCCTGACGCTGCCACCGTTTGCTCGATCATTCGCACGGTAAGAGAGATCGCTTGCAAGGGAGTTTGCAAGTCGTGGGCGACGAAGGCGATGTGCTCGTCACGATGTTTTTTGATTTCGAGCGACAGCTGGGTCGCATAAGTTTGGACGGCGAGGCCAATCGCTTCGTCGATGATTCGATTCACGACACGCAGGTCGTTTCCATGGATGACAATTCCATGCTCCTCGGCCAGGTCGTGGACGCAGCTGCGAAGGACGTTGTACTCGGCAACGACTTCTTCGACGTTGAAGCCATCGTGCAATCGTTGACGTCCGTGGGCAGGTGGGCTGCCTTGCAGCAACAACTCTTCCGCCACGTCGTCTGGTTGCGCCTCGAGCGCATCGGCGAGCTCGTCGATCAGATACGGCATGTGATCGTTGAGCGAGGGCGTATCCAGTTCCCGAGCAGAAGGAAGCTGGCGGACTTGGCGACGCCAGCGCGCGAGCAGAATATGACGCTGCTCACGAATGAGCGCGCCGATACGGCGAAGACTCACAACTGACATACGAGTTTCCAAGACTTGCACAACGAGGAACGAAGAGGCGACCCGAACTAAAAGTTTAACACTTGGGTATCCTGGCAGATAGGAGAGTTTGCCAGCAAAGCGCAGTCTGCCGACAGCCAAACTATGGGCGATGTAGCGTCGAACGCTATATTGCGACTTTCCCCATTGCGAAATCTGGGAATTCGACGGCTCCGATGGCCGCACAGCCGTTTCGCCGCGCGAAGTCCTGAGCGGCCCCTGTGAAGCGGCGGTTAATAATGACGGCGCACGCATCACAATGAGCATCTTTTCGAGCGGCAATCGCTCGCTGGACGGTGTTGCTCGAAACGTTTTGGCCTTCGCCTTCGGTGAGAATTGCGACGCGTCTACCGCCGAAATCGACAACGAGGTTGGCGGCCCCCACGTGGGCGGTGCGCTCGGCTTTCGCGCCGAGGGTGCGGCAGACTTCGACGACGAAGTCTTCCCACTCGGCGCCGCGCATTTGTTTCCAGTTGCGCTGCAGCAGCGCGGCTTTTTGGAGTTTGCCGGAGGCGATTTGATCGCGTTGCTCATCGAGTAGTTTTTGCAGACGCGTTTTCGTTTCGGTGAGCCGCTCCATTTTTTCTTGGAGGCGCGCGTGGGCAAGTGTGGACTGCGACGCGGCCTCGTTCAGAGCCGCTGGCAAAAGTGTGTCCGCGGGGTGATAGACGAATGAAGCAAACAAGCCGACGCCAGCGACAATTCCCAGAAGGAAAGCGAAGAAGGAAAACGGGTATGAGCCGGTGATCAGGTTGATGAGGACGAGCAACGCGATTCCGATGAGCATGGGGCCAAATAGCATCACGGCGAACGGCCACAAGTGGAATTGAGCCGTCGGGCGCCGGATTGCTTGCGCCATATGGAGATAGCGACGACGCCGGGCGGCTTTGCGGACGCCGATCGCGATTGCGGAGCGCTCGGATTCGAGGCGAGCGATATCGCCTTCTGTTTGCTGGACCTCGCGAGCGAGCTGCATCAGCGGCCGAAGGGGGGAGGGCGACGTCGACATGGAATGCATCACGCAGAATCGCCGAGGCGCGAAAAATTGCAGTCCGATTTAGAAAATCTGCCGCGCGGCATAATCGCTTACTTTTTGTTGGTGTCGCTCTTCTCATCCTTCGCTTTGAAATCGAGCGAAGCACTGTTCACGCAGTAGCGAAGGCCGGTGGAGGTGGGGCCGTCGTTAAAAATGTGGCCGAGGTGAGCGCCGCAGTTGTGGCAGATGATTTCGTCGCGGACCATTCCGTGGGTTTTGTCGACGTGGGTGTCCACGACTTTGTCGGTGGCTGCTTTGTCGAAGCTAGGCCAGCCGCAGCCGCTGTCAAACTTTGAGTCCGAGGTAAACAGTTCGGCCCCGCACACGACGCAGTAGTACTTGCCCGGCTCCTTCGTATTCCAGTATTTCCCGGTGAAAGCCCGCTCGGTGCCTTTTTCTTGGGTTACGTAGAATTGTTCGGGCGTGAGGCGTGCGTGGAGGTCGTCGGTCGGTTTTTCGGTTTCGGGTTCAGTTTTATTGGTCATGGCTGGTTTGTTCGGCATTGCCAACGCGTAAACTAATAGACACAGTGGAATGAGAAGCACTAAGGCAAATCTCACCACAGAGGGCACAGAGATCACAGAGAAGAATTTTTGAATGGAAGTCTTCATGCCTTTTTCTCTGTGAACTCTGTGTTCTCAGTGGTTAGCTGTTCGGTTGCTTGTAGTATTTTGTATTGTAGTAATCTGAGTAAGCAATGTCGAAATTGGATGCACAGTTCGTTTTTATGACCTGCCGGGCGGGGGCGGAGGGTGCGCTCAAACAGGAAGTGGCGCGAGCCATGCCGGCATGGCGGCCCGCCTATTCGCGGCCCGGTTTCGTGACGTATAAATGCGGCGAAGAGTCAGCGGTTAGCGATCGAAGCCTGGCAGCGCAGCACTGGACATTTGCGTACACGTGCGGGATTTCGTTGGGAAAGCTGGTCGGCGAGCAACTTGCCGATATGGCGACCCAAGCGTGGGAGTTGATGGCGCCTGTGGTCGTAGCGCACCCAAAAACGCCGGTCGATTTGCACGTTTGGCAGCGCGAAGCGGCGACAGATGAAAGCGGCGACGAAGTTTTTGTGACCGACTTGTGTTTGGAAATTGAGGCGGCGCTACGTGCGGCCGCGCCGGAATCGGCGAATTTGAATCGCGAAATGACATCGCCGCGACGGGCCGCGCAGCGGGATAGTATCGTGTTCGACATTGTGATCTCGCAGCCGGGTGAATGGTGGGTCGGTTACCACCGCGCGGTGCGCAGGACGGAGCGTTGGCCGGGCGGTGTGATTCCGATTCGCACGCCGGACTTTGCCGTGTCGCGCGCTTTCACGAAGTTGGAGGAGGCGCTGCAATGGAGCGACTTGCCTCTCGCTGCCGAGGATGAGTGTGTGGAGGTTGGGTGTGCGCCGGGCGGCGCGAGTCAGGCGCTGCTCGCACGTGGACTGTTTGTAACGGGCATCGATCCAGCGGACGTTGATACTTCGTTGAAGGAGCATCCTCGGTTTCGCCATTTGAAGAAGCGCGGATCGGATGTGCGGCGGCATGAGTTTGCGGGCGTTCGCTGGCTCGCGGCCGATATGAATATCGCGCCTGAGGATACGCTCACGGAAATAGAGTCGATCGTCACAAGTCCGCAGGTTTCGATTCGCGGCTTAGTGCTCACACTAAAGTTTTCGGATTGGTCGGTCGCGAATCGAATCCCCGAGTTCATCGAACGAGTGCGCGGTTGGGGGTATCGCGACGTGCGCGTACGGCAACTTGTTTCGGGCGGGCAAGAAGTCTGCCTCGTGGCGCTGCGGCGAAAGGCTTTGCGGCGGTTGGGGCGAAAGCGGAGGCCAGCGAAAGCGGGGACGTCGGGGCGGCAAACTCGGGAAGATGGGCCGCATACCCCTGCTTCCGAGCCCCATTTCTGATCTTCGAGCTAGCTGCTGTCCTCGCTAGAATCCGCGGCTTCTTGGAGGTCGCTGGATGCGTTGGTTTTCGTTCGCGGCGCTAGCTGCGCTCATGCTGCTCATTGGTTGCCGCGGGCTTCCCCATGCGCCGCTGTCGCCGTTGCCGAACGGGCACGACACGAAGGTTGGGCAGCTGGTGTTTCATAGCGACTTCGAGTTGCCGAAGGATCATCGGCTCGTGCGCGAGCTCGTGGAAGAACGCGACTACGTCAGTAGCACGCTTGGATTGCCGACGACGAACGAGCCGATCGAAGTCTATTTGTTTCGGGACAAAGAGCGTTACAGCGAATACTTACTGCGGAATTTTCCGACGGTGCCATCGCGGCGCGCGTTCTTTCTGGAGTCTGATATCCATCTCACCGTCTACGCGCATTGGAGCGATCGCGTTGGCGAGGACTTGCGGCATGAGACAGCGCACGGTTACATGCACGCCGCGATTCCGAACATGCCGCTGTGGATCGATGAGGGGCTGGCCGAGTACTTCGAAGTGCCGAAGGGATACGCCGGGTTGAATCAGCCGCATGTCGATTTGCTTTCCGATTCGATCGAACGAGATAACTGGAAGCCGGATCTGAAGCGGCTGGAGTCGTTAACGGAATCGGCACAGATGGGGCAGCGGGAATACGCCGAATCTTGGTCGTGGGTTTACTTTCTGCTGAATTCGCCGCCGGAGCGGCGTGCGATTCTTACGAACTATTTGTCCGATCTTCGGACGAAGGGTTCGGCGACACCCATCTCGGCGAGAATGGCGGCTTTGCACGTCGAGCCAGTAGGGCCCCTGGTACAGTACATCGCAACGCTCAAAAAAGCTCCCGAGTCGCGATAGCAGAGTGCGCGTCTCGCGAGGCGAGCGTTTTCAAGTTCTCGTGCTCGGTGGCTGGGGCAACGCCCCAGAGTATTGCGACGAACTAGGGCGTTGTCCTAGGCACCCTTCGGAACACCGGTGCTAAAAATGCGCTACGCATCCTTGCGGTAGACGACGCCTTCATCAACTTTTTTGAAGCCGAGCTTTTGATACAGCGCGAGCGCCGGAACATTGTGCTGCATGGTTTGGGCTTCGACCAACATCACGCCGCGCGTGCGCAGGCGTTCGAAAGCTTCGCCGAGCAAGTACATTCCATATCCCTTGCGGCGGTTCTCGGTCGGCACTTCGAGGTCGAACATTCCGGCGGCGGGCGCTCCCCAGGCACTCGATAGCGGTTCAACGTCCCAAAACCAAACATCGGCGAGCGTGGGCCCGCCACCGGCCCTACTAAGCGAAAAGCGAATGCGTTCAAACGCACCGGTGGTGCACGCGTCCCACCAATCGCGCACTTTGGGGCCGGGGGTTTCATGGCTGGCGACTTCGCGACGCAGTTGCCTCAGGTTGCGGGCAATTGGAGGCCGGAAGTTCGCGAGCTCGAGCAACATCACAATCACGCGATCGATTTCGCGATAACCGGATTGCTGGCAGGCTTGATTGAACAGATGGTCGCCGGCCAGGATGCCGGGCAATTCGCTGCCGCCATACAGACCCAAATAAAACCCGTTCAACGGACGAATTCCGCCGGCGTAGATCACTTGCGCGCCGCGACCTCGCAGATAGGCTTCGGCGCGCGCCAGTAGTTCGCCGGCAACAGTCAGATGGCGGTGTTCGGCCCGCAGCATGAGTTGATAGGTCGTGCCGATGTCTGTCGAGAGCGCCGTGTGTTCATCGTTGGCGCCAAAGCCAGCATGCACGAAGCCGACCGGCCGGTCGGCGTCGAAAGCAAGAATCAGACCCGCGGGGTCGAAATAGGGCTTCGAAAAAATGAACTGTTCGAGAATGCCAGCGGTTACTGGTTGTGCGACGCCGCGCTGCGCCGGCTGATCGCGCCAGATGTCGACGATGCGCGGAGGATCGGAATTTCGGAACGGACGAAATTGATACACGGCGGAAGAGATCGGGGGCGATTGTGCCGGCAACTTAACGACCAGCTATCGTAGGCCGGGTAGTCATGGGCCGGCAAGGAGCGGAGGGATGGACGACGCGTTCTCCGCGGATGTTTAGGCGACTTCTCGCTTTGATTCCAGGTCGCGTTTTTTGCGGGCTGGCGGCTCGCCTTTCCAGCGGCGGTGGACCCACCAGTATTGATCGGGCGACTCGCGCACGAGTCGCTCCAAGTGATCGGTGTACCACTGCGCCAACAAGGGAATGCTGCCGAATTCGAAATTCGGGTCTTGGGGGTCGCAAATGGCGGCGGGGCCAACCTCGTAGTGCAGCGGGCCGCCGACGCGCCGGGCGTAGCTGACCATCGTCGGCGCGTTGTTTGTCAGGGAAAAAACGGAGACTGCTTTGTGAGTGGACGCTGGTTTGCCGAAAAAGTCGACCCAGCATTGTTTATCGCCGGCGGCCTGATCGCCGAGCAAGGTGAGGATGCCGTTGTTTTCGAGTAATCGCTGAATGTCTTCGCCGCTGCCTTTTTTCGGCAGCATAAATTGGCCAGTCCGGCCACGGAAGTCGTTCACGAATCGATCGAGGAAGCGATTATCGAGCGTGCGCGCGACGGTATACGTGGGGAACCCAAATAGCCCCATGAGATACCCGCCGAGTTCGAAGTTGCCGAAGTGCCCGGAGATAAGGACGAGCGGCCGGCCGCTGAGCAGTGTGCGGACAAACTGTTCCTGATTCACAATGTGAGAATGCTCGCGCCAATTCGTTTCGTGGACCTTGCGCGGGGTTTGCGCGATTTCGGCGATCATCAAAATGAGATGCCGCCACATCTGCCAGGTAACTTCGTCGCGCTCCTCGGAAGTCATGCCGGGAAAGGCGATGCGAAGATTCTTGTCGACGACGCTGCCTCGCAAGCGCACGATGTTGGCAAAGAGCGTCGCGAGGATTTCGGCGCCTCGTTCGCACGCCGATAGGGGCAACGCCTGGATGACGACGATCGCGCCGCGAATGAACAAGTAGACCGCGAAATCTTTTGCTGTGCGCCACATTGCGGGGCAATTGTCGCACAGCGGCTTCGTTTCAGGGAATATCGATTCAGGCGATCCGCGATTTCTGGCATGAGCGTCGATCGATTGGCGTTGCAAACTGAATTTCGGGGGGTAGGATGGTTCCAGGTCCACGAAACAGGGGGATATGCGATGAACAGACGCTCGGGGAGTTTACTTCTGGCGGCATTCGCCGCTTTTCTACTTGTTAACGTGTCGCCGGCTCTAGCGACGTTGAAGTGGTACTACGATCCACTGACCGGGAATGTCTCATTTGACTCGAGCGAAACGCGGAGCGGAGGTTTGTATGTGTACTCGTTTGAAGTTTACGCAAACCCAGCTGCGTTCCAGTTTCGGACGGAAAACTTACTTCATCTAACGAATAGTACTTTCTTTTTCGATCAACCCAATTCCGTGGGTGAGGGCAGCCTAAGCGGTTCTCTCAATGGCTTGTACACCATCGGTAACATTTTGCCGACAGGATTGACGGAACAATTCTGGACGACTTCGTTCAAGAATTATTTCACTTCTGGGAACCAACCCTACACGGACATCTATACGGATGTGATTGGGGGCGGGCCATCTGCGGATGCGGAGTTCATTTATGGAGCTCCTCAAGGCGAGTTCAAGAATAAGACGGATCTGTTGGATCCGAATACGCTGAAGTGGGCCACCACGGCCACGTTGGTTTACCAACCTTGGGACGGCAAGATTCTCATCGATACGACCGGGGATTCGAGCGGCTACATCACTGGGTACCTTCTGCAATCGAACGGTCAATTGCTGGCCAGCGGATTTACGCCAGATACTACCGGCCCGTACAACTCGGCCGATGCAAATTCGATCGGCGCATTCGCCGATTTAATCGAACCGGGCATACACACCGTTGGCAAGATTTTGGCGCCCGGACTGTCGCTCAGTGAGTTCGTGGCCAAGTTTACGGGCGCAAAGTTCATGCCCCGGGCTGGTTACAAAGGGCAGAGTTTCGACTTTGCAACTAGTGGCGTCTCATTCTCGTTCGAAATGGCCGCGGTTCCTGAACCGGCGTGTTTTGTGCTCGTGCTGGGCGGTGTGATCGCCGGTCTGTGCGGGCGTTTCGGTCGGTCGCTTAAATAGGGATAGCGCGGCAGCTTGATCGACATCGGTCAGTTAAAGTGAAGTTTTGTACCACCGCGCTACGCGTGCTGTTCGGCGTGGCGGCCTTCGGCGAATTCTTCGATGGCCTTCGCGCAGAAGGCTTTCAAGTCGTCCGGCTTCCGACTGGTTACGAGGCCCTCATCGACGACCACTTCCTCATCGATCCAATTACCACCTGCGTTTCGAATATCGGTCTTGAGGCTTGGCCACGAGGTCAGCGTGCGGCTTTCGACGACGTCTGCTTCAACCAGCATCCAAGGACCATGGCAGATGGCCGCGACGGGTTTACCTTGCTTGAAAAAGTCGCGAACGAAGTCAACAGCTTCCTCATTGGTTCGTAACGTGTCAGGATTCGCGACGCCGCCGGGGAGGACCAAGCCGTCATAATCGTCAGCACTCACGTCGGCTATGGTTTTGTCGACGGTGAACGTGTCAGCTTTCTTGTCGTGGTTGTACCCCTGGATTTGGCCCGATTTTAGGGAGATGAGCTTGGGCTCGGCGCCGGCGGTTTTTACGGCCTTCCAGGGCTCGGTCAGTTCGATTTGTTCGACTCCGTCGGTGGCGAGAAACGCGATTCGTTTTCCCGAAATAGATGGACCGGCCATTGTACTAATCTCCTGCGCAAATTTGGCGTGGGTAAGACTCCATGTGGCGTGCAAGTCTTGTTCCAGGTCGGCGAAGACTAAACGTCAGCGAGTGGGTCCACGTCGAAACCAGATCCACGCGAAGACGCCAACGATTAGCGGCGCCACGCCGAGCATGGTTAAACCGCCCGCGTAGTCGACGCTGGCTTTGAGCATGTACACGCAGGTAGCGCAGAAGATCAGCACGGGCAAAGGATAGAGCGGGATTCTGAAGGGGCGGTCGATG
>DATBAY010000309.1:0-9829 GCA_036271295.1 Lacipirellulaceae bacterium
CGGTTGTCGTATCCGCCGCGCTGACGGCGATTCCGAGAACGTTGTTCAACAAGGTTGAAACACTGTTCAGCGTCGACGAAACCGTGCCAAGCGTCGTCGTGTTTCCAGCCACGTTTGTCTGAAGTTGCGTATTCTGAGCAATCGATCGTTGCAGGCTAATCGCGCGCAAGGCGGCCGGCGCATCTTGGCTCGGCAGCGTGATTCGCTGGCCGGTGCTGATCTGGTTCTGAAGCTGAAACAGGTCGGTGTCGTCGCTCTCGACCTGATTGACTAATCGCTGACGGACGAAGTAATCGCTTACACGCCCCGTAGGTATTGGAACAATATTGGACATAACTATCCGCTCGACCGATTGACGCCCATCAACTGCGTGTTGCTTGATCGCAACCCCAACGCTCACATCTTCATCAGTTCATCCAGCAACTCGGAGATCGTTGAAATGTATTTGGCAGACGCCTGGTAAATCCGCTGCAGCGTCATCATGTTCACTGCTTCTTCGTCGATGCTGACGCCGCTAACGGATTGCTCCTGCCCCTCTAGCGAACTTTGGAAGGAAGCGTAACCGTCTGACACCGACTGAGCTACAGACGACCCCTGCGTCACCTGGTTGATGATCTGTGTGTACTGATCAGAGAGTGACGTGCCACCGGTCGAATCGAGAGGCTGGTCGAAC
Organism: Lacipirellulaceae bacterium; assembly: GCA_036271295.1. Classification (GTDB taxonomy): domain Bacteria; phylum Planctomycetota; class Planctomycetia; order Pirellulales; family Lacipirellulaceae; genus JABDGM01. Next base: position 674 of record DATBAY010000309.1, read on the forward strand.
AGCGAAGCCAACTTGACCGCGTTGTCCGTACCTACGTCGATGCCTTTTGAGCTCGCGGCAAACCTACTGGCGTTATCAACGCCCTTGAGTTCGTCATTAACGCCGAGCGTTGCCGCCGAGGAGCCAGTGAAAAACGTGTTAACCCCTAAAGAAGCCAGGACGCCACTGTTGTCGCCCGAGAATGAAAAGTCGATATCTGATGAATCCGATTTGATTTCTAACTTGCCATCGGCCGACACCGTTGCCGAAATGCCGTCGACTGCATTGATCTGTTTCGCCAGGTCGTTCAGCGTCGTATCGCCGTCGAATCCGTCCAAATCAACGTTGATCGTTGTCGATTTCGTGGACGTCCCGTCTGTCCCGTCGCCGTTTTTCGTGCGCACTAAGATATCGAAACTGCCGCTCTGCGGTGTGAACGGCAAGCCAGCAGCGTCAAGCGGCGCCGTCGCATCGGATACGCCTTCCTGACTCGTCAAATCGGTAAAGCCAGTCTGCCCCTGTCCTTGCGAGTAAACCTTGTTAAATTCGAAGGCCAGGTTTTTCGAGAAATCATCCAAATTGCTAAGAAACCCGCCGACGATTTGATCGCGCGATACATAGAGCCCTTGCAATTCACCAGTCGTTGACGTCACCGGCGCATGCGTGCCGACGAATTGAACAACGGGAGATCCGCTGGCATTGCTCGATGTTTTGGAAACTTCGACTGCGTTCCGTTGCCCCTCGAACACCAACACTTGACCGCCAACCGAAATATTAAGCGCGCCGCTCGGCTGTTCATTGACCGTAATGCCCAGGAGTTTCGACAGTGAGTCCACCGCCGTCTGACGCTGATCGCGAAGCCCGGCCGCTTGGCTCCCCCCGGAGTTGCCGCCTTCGATCGTCACGATTTTGACGTTCAACTGCCGAATCGTCTCGGACAAATTGTTGATTTGATCCGCATCCGAGGAGATCTGATCGTCTAAGTTGTTTTGGATGTCGGTAACGCGATCGTGCAAATTGTTCACGTTCTGCGCTAGCGCGACACCTTTGCCAACCGTCAGGTTCGTAGTGGCCGGCGTGTTGTTTCCGAGCACGTCGTTAATTGAATTGAAGAATCCAGTCAGCGAACTGCTTAAATCGTTCGTATCCGAAAGCTCATTCAGCAGCGTTTCCAGGTCTTTATAAGTCTGATTTTGGACGGATGCGTTGGCGCTATCACCTTGTGCGCCAACGAGACGTGCCTGCACGAACTTGTCGACCTGCTCGGTGATGCTGTCGATCTTGACTCCGATACCAAGAGCCAAGCTTCCCTGCTGTTGAATACCAGCGGGAACGAAGTTCGCCTGCTCACGGACGTAGCCAGGCGTGTTCGCGTTCGAAATATTGTTGCCGGTAACCTGCAGGCCGATTTGCACCGCGCCCAGGGTGTTGCCGGCCATCTGAATGGAGCCGAAAAGACTCATGCGAACTTCGACCGCTCGAGAAAAGCCTCGCGCTGGTCGGAGGCCGAGAGATGAGTTCGCGCGGAAACGCACAAACTGATGCGGCGATCCACGAGTGAGCGCTCTGCGGCGCTGCTCGAAGATGCCCCCCGGCAATCGACAAGCGCAGAAGAACTACGCGGCTCGGTCGACGAGTGTACCACCGGCAACGCGGTCCGAGCCTTTACCATATGTCGGCTTCATTTGGCCGCCGGTGGCTATAATTTCTATCAATTGCGAGAGATGTAACAGCGATCGCTGTACTAGCACCCAGTTCGTAAGACTCTGGTGCTGAAGAAGTTTCGTACGATTCTTAGTTTCGTCGATGCTGGCTTGCATGCGCTCGCGGCTATCCGCAGGCAACGCTGCGCTCAACGATTGAATGCTGTCAGCAGGCAAGCCTTCGGCATTGGCTCGGCCGAGCAGTAGTTGCCGCTTCTCTTGGCAAGCTTGCAGCCGTTGCAGCAGCTCTTGTTCCTGCCCAGCCATGGCGGAGAGCGCCGTTTGGTCGCGCGCCGCGAGCAGCTTGCGCTTTTCGCTGAGCGTGCTCAACAGAGCCGTCTGCACTTCCGCCAGCTCGGCCAACAGTCCGCCGATTTCGCCTTCCCAAATGTCGCTCATAGCCTTCGTCGGCGCGATTACCGCGCCGTTCGCCTTCTGTTAGCGTCGCTGTAATTGCGTAAGCTGTTCCAGGCCCACGGCCGGTTTCGAATCCGCCAAATTAGGGAATTGCCGCTCAAACATCGGGTCCGCCAGTTTCGAAGCCGAGGCCTTCGTCATCTGCTGAGCCATCGTTTGATCGAGCTGCCCTTGGAATGCCTTCTCCGCGCGACCACCGTCGAAATAGGCGGGCTTCCCGACCGTCGACCGCATCGACTTCAGCATCTGCCCGTAAAATGTCTCGCCGACGAACTGCGTGAACTTGTCCTTCACATCGGCTTTGTTGGTGCCTTTCGGGCCGAGCGAAATCGCATCGGCAGCACTCTTCGCACCATGACCTTTAAGCGATGCCGCGGTCCCTTTTGCCTGCCCATGCTGCGGCAGCGGGTTCGACAGCTGCAGCATTGCAGCGGCATCCGCATTCCGGATTGTGTTCGTCGTGTTCATCATTTTGGAACTATTCTCCCGCTAATGGCTAACGGCTTATTGCTATCAATTACTCAATAATCAACCGGCCGTGCAACTTCCCGTTCCGCTCGATGCCGCGAATGATCTCGATCATGTCCGCCGTCGGCACTTTCAGCGAATTGAGCTGGTCGACCAGCGTTTGCAGTTTTGGCTTGCCCGAGTCGTCAACGTCGATCGCCGAGAACGTCGGCGCCTGCGACGCATCCACCACGACGTTTCGGTGCGACACGATTACGTCGCCAATTTCCACGTCGCCGCTGATCACGATCGTCCCAGCTCGCGGATTGATGACGACTCGCGATTCGGTTTGAGGTTCCTGCACGCCGATGTCCAAGAGTTCCGAAGCGAACCCCACCGGATCTCGCATGTAGAGTTCGGGAATCTTGACAATGATGTTCGCGGCATCAACAGCATGGACCATTTCGTCCGGGTTCTTCGAATTCGACGTTTCCGAGTACTGCAGTTTTTCGCGAATCAGCAGCACCAGGTCGTTGGCCATTTGAAAGTCGGCATGATTCTTGTCGAGAATCAGCGTGATGTAGCCGTCGCGGTAAAATGGCGTGAAGATGTCCGCTTCCAATTGGCATCCAGAATGCACCACGCCCACCATTGGTTGGTTGGCGTTGTCGATCGTGATCTGACCCTGGCAAAGTGCGTATACGCGTTGATCTTGCGTGTTCGGCCCTTGCAACGAGGCGAACGCCAACCGGCCGCCATCGAGGCTCTTGCCGTTGATCGCGCTTACGAAGCAATCCACTTGATCACCACGCCGGGCGCCGGTGGCCGGCACCGTTGCGGTCACCATTACCAGTGCCGCATTCTTCACCTTTTTGAGTTCATCGATTCCGGATTTCTGAGCATCGGGCGAGGCCACCGGGTTGCCCAAAATTTCCATCGCCCGGGCGATCGCTCGCATCGTCGGGCCGTCGTTCGCTTCGCCCGTGCCGTTGAGACCGACAACTAAACCCATGCCGCGAAGCGTATTTTCTTCCTGGCCCTTCACTCGGCAGATGTCTTTGAGCCGCGTCCGTGCAATTGCAGGCGAGGTCGCCGCAACGCAGACCAAGGCAACCGCGATTGTTTTGATTATATTTCTCATGAGAACTATGCCGCTTCCCGCTCTGCCAGACTGCCGCGTTAGAAAGGTTTCCAGTAGTCGTACCACTTGGTGAACCAGCCGCGATTATACGAATCGCGGATAAAGCCTTTTTCTTTCTTCTCGATTCGCAGTTCGGCCACTTCGTCGCTTCGCACTGTGCGATCCGCCCCGATCGATTGCCGCCGCACGACTCCCGTCAGCGATTGCATCCACACTTCGTCGTTAATTTGAATTTCGCGGCGGGCTTCTATCACCAAGTTGCCATTCGGGCGAATGTCGACGACCGCCGCCGCGATGCGAAACGTCAACGAATCCTTCAGCGTCATGTCCGACTGTGTCTTGAATTGACTGTCGAGCTGCCCATTGATTTGCGGATTTCCGTTAGAAAACGGAGCGGGCGTCAGATTCTTTCCATCGAACTTCAACCAGTTCGAAAGCACGGCGTTGAGACTCGTCGTCCGCTTTGCGTTCGCATCGCCTTCGCTCAACATGCTCGATTTGTAGTCGACGAGCACCGTAACAATGTCATTGATCTGCAACTCGCGTTGCTCCGCTTCCGGGGGCAGCTTGCGATACATGAACGAGCTGTTGCCGAGATTCAACGTACCCTTCTGGCTCGCCGTCGTTCCAGGATTTAGCAACAAGCTCGCGTCTTGCGCCCGAGCACTGCTGTTCCATGCCAACGGCGTCGACAGGCCAATCGCGACTACTGCGCTCTTCGCTGTTCCCACGCAAACTCGCAAAGGTGCGAAGGAGGCAGTTCGTGTTGTTTTTGGGCTGTCCATTGCTGAAATCGATTTGTTGTTCTAATTCTGTTCTTTGCGCCTTCGCGCCTTTGCGTGAGATCTTCTAGCGATTGTTCCAGGCGGCTGACTGCGGCGGCCCCGCTTTGGCCCGTTCAGGTTGCGCGGCAGCAATGCGTGCCGGAGCAAAGACCGACGCCTCGCGAAGCCCAACCACGCGAGCATCGTAGCGTTGCTTCGAATCAATCGATTCCACTTGAATCAAATCGCCCTTCGATCCGTCCTGAGTTGCTTTGGCACTGGTCCGCACGCAAATACTGCCACTTCGCGAGGAAACCGTAATCAGCTCGCCGCGCTTGATCAGTACCGGTGATTGCACTTCGTCGGTGTAAACGATTTCGTCCTGCTGCAACGGCTGTTTCGCTTCCATGCCAATGAGTTTGTCGATCGAATCGTAGCCGCCGCGACGAGCGGCATTTTTTGCCGATGGCTCGAGCGTGCGAACTTCAACGTCGGCTGCCGTGATAACGCTTCCGCGGACGACTGGCCGCTTGGCCACAACCATCGGCGTCGCGGCTTCGGCCACATCTGCATTGACAGTGATTTGTGCCGGGCCCGCCGGCGTCACGATAGCGAGCGTAAATTTCTGCTTGCCGAGCCACGGATCGGATCCGCCGCTGCACACCGGCGCGACCGATGACTGGGCGAACTGAACAAGGTGCCGATCGGGAACGCTGCAATCAATCGTTCCGATTTCCGACTTGCCGGACTTCGACTTCAAGTAGTCGCTAATCACACGGCACAATTCGTTCTTGTAATCCGCGGCTTGAGCATCATCCAGCTTTACGGAGGCCGCATCGGCTTGACCGCTGGCCAACACGACCCCGTGACGACTCGCCTGCGAACCGGAGCCAGCTTTGGCTGACTCCTGAAAAGCGGCGGCTTGCACCTTGCTCATCGGCGACACCGCAACTTGTTCCGCGCCCGTGAAATGAATGTCGCCGATATCGACGCCGTTCGCAGCCAGCATATCGGCAATTTCGCGCTTCCGCAGGAACCGCTGCGTTTCCGGAGCCGGCGCCGGCATCAGCGGAATCACGGCCAACTTCTTCGTGACTTCGCGATCTTTGCCCGCGACCTCCGCAATATCGCCTAGCCGGACGACACAAGCCTTCGGAACGACCTTCTCACGCAGCCGAACTTCGACCGCAACCGCCGAATTCATCGCAACGGCAACTTCCACAACGAAAGCAATCACGACGCACAAGTTTGATTTGTTCAAGTTCATCTGCCGGTAATCCATTACCACTTCACTTTGAATTAATCGCTGCCTTACAGGCTAACTGCTTCGCTTACGATCGCCGGAGGTTCGCGACCAACTGCATGATCTGGTCGCCCGCTTGCACAACCTGCGAGTTCAACTCGAAGCCGCGTTGCGTTGTGATCAGATCGATCAACTCGGTAACCGGTTCTACGTTCGAAGCTTCCAAGTAACCTTGGCGAAGATTGCCGAAGCCGTTCTTTCCGGGGTTGTCGAGCTGCTCGTCGCCCGATGCATCCGTCCGTTGGAACAAGTTGTCACCCAGCTTGAGCAGGCCGTCGGGGTTAACGAACTTTGAAACCTGCAGCTGGCCCAGCGTGGTGAGCGAAGTGGAATTCGATGTGCTGTACTGCACCTGACCATCGCTCGATACGACGATGCCCGTGGCCTCTTGCGGCACGGTGAGTCCGGGATCAAGGATATAGCCGTTCGAAGCCGAACCGAGCACGATCTGCCCATTCGCGTTCAGATTGAAATTTCCAGCTCGTGTGTAATAGAAGTCGCCGTTCGGATTTTGCACACGAAAGAATCCATCGCCTTCAATGGCCAGATCGAGCGGATTGTTCGTCGTCTGAAACGAGCCCTGCTTGAAATTCGCCTGCGTGCTGGAAACGCGCGTACCCAAACCGACTTCGATACCCGTCGCGGTCCGCGTGCCGTCCGCATCCTGAGCACCTGGCAGCCGATATTGCCGATAGAACACGTCCTCGAAGTTGCAGCGGTCTTTCTTGAAGGCCGTCGTGCCGATGTTCGCCATATTATTGGCGATCACATCCAACTTCGATTCCATGGCCTCCATGCCGGTGGCGGCCGTGTATAGTGTTTGTACTGTCATGGCTTAGTCTTTCGATTCACAACTATTCGTTAGGCCAACACTCTGCTGATGAGCGTTCCCATCACCGAGTCCTGGTTTTGAATCATTTTGGTGTTCGCTTCGAACGCCCGCGTCGTTTCGATCATCGCCATCATTTCACGCACGGGGTTAGCGCCGGACATCTCTAGATAGCCCTGGTGAACATTGCGATCTTTCAGCTCGACGGGCTGCGTAGGACCGTTCGGCGCCCACAAGTTGTTGCCCATCTTCGTCATGTCGTTGAGCGAATCCGGCTTCGACAACCCAAATGCGTAAGTGTTGCCGCCTTGGTAAATGAACCCATCGTTGGAAACCTGGAACGGCACGTCGCGGGTTAGCTTAATTTCTGCACCTTGCTGATCGAGCACCGGCCGCTGGCCGTTCTGCGTAACAATGCGGCCTTGTGAATCGAGCTGAAACTCGCCGGCTCGCGACAAGTATGTTTGGCCGTCGTCGCCGCGAATGTGAAAGAAGCCCGGGCCGTTGATCGCGAAATCCAGCTCGTTGCCGGTCCGCTTCATCATGCCTTCCGAGTAGTCCGTTTGCGTGCCGACAACTTTCACGCCGCCGCCGATGTCGTTAATCGAGTGATCGCCAGCCTGCGACTCACCGCGCTGGATCGCCTCGGCGAACCGCGCTTGGAACAGCGGCACGTCCTGCTTGAATCCGGCCGTGTCGACGTTCGCCATGTTATTGGCGATGACTTCCAGCCGCTGAGCCTGGGCGGCAGCGCCCTCGGCCGAGATGTACATTCCGTACGGCATGGGAGACGAGTCTTACGCAGGTGGCCCCCCTGCGTGTGCCGCCGTTAAAGCAAGGGGTGTGCCGTTCGAAAGTCGCGATTGGAAAATGCGCCGCAAGCCACTGCAATTACAGCGACTTCCGCAAAAAGGGAGTGCTCAAACGCTCAAGCGCTAGCACAAAGAATCGCGAGCGAACTCGGCGAATCATGCCGATCGAAGAAATCCGATTCGGCAGAAACTGCGTGTAATATAGAAAATGCCTTCGGACTGGTCGCTTCAGCGACTAGTGCCGCGCCGCTCAATCACCCGTAGCCAAGATCTCGTAAATCCCGCTCCGTAAGCCCCACGTGATGCCCATACTCATGCAGAATCGTGCGTCGAATCTGATTCCGCAGCTCCAACTCATCGAACCCGCCGTCACGTGCCCGTGATTTGCTGAAAATCCCCAATCGGTAGATCGTCACAACGTCCGACGGCACGCCCCAATTGTCCACGCTGCGTTTGATCAGCGGGATGCCCGTGTACAAGCCATACAAATGGGCCGGATGACGAATCTTCATCCGCTGCATTACTTCGCGCGAGGGGTAATCCTCTACGACCAGCGGCACTTCTTTCATGAAGTCGCGCACTTGCTGCGGCAGTTCTGCTACCACTGCTTCAACCTGGCCGTCGAACAAATCTCGCAACTCTTGATTCATGGCAATTCAGCCTCGGCCGCTACTAATTAGCTTCGCAGCACCTAGTTTCGTGAGCTCGTCGGCGACACGCTGACCCAGCACATCGGCCTCGGCGGGCTCGCCAAGTGCGTCGGCGCCAATTCGCTGCGATCCATCCGCGCTCAGCACCACAGCCTGCAATTTCAGCATGTCCTGCTCGACAACCGCCAGCGCTCCGATCGGCGCCATGCAACCGCCGCGCAAGCGATCTAACAGCGCTCGTTCCGCTATCACCGCCGCATACGTGCTCCCATCATTGAGCGGGCGGACTGCGGACAAAGTATTATCGTCATCCGCCCGGCATTCGATTCCTAGCGCCCCCTGCCCCACGGCTGATAGCATAACGTCGAATGGCAAGATGTGCCGGATGCGCTCGGTCAAACCCAGCCGTCGCAAGCCGGCTTCTGCCAGCACGATTGCCTCGAACTGTCCTTCGTCGACCTTGCGCAGACGAGTATCGAGATTGCCGCGCACTTCCGACAACTGCAAATCCGGCCGCACATGCCGCAACTGCGCCTGCCGCCGCAGACTTCCCGTTCCCACGCGCGCGCCTGGCGCTAGTTGTTCGACACTCCCTCTTCCGTTTTCTGCCATCCCCCTCGGAAAGACTAACACATCGGCCGCACTCTCGCGCTTCGGCACCGCCGCCAACGTCAAACCTTCAACCGGTTCCGTCGGCAGATCCTTCAGGCTATGCACAGCGATATCCACGCGGCCCGCGAGCAGCGCGTCCTGAATCGCCTTTGTGAAGACGCCGCGGGTTCCGATTTCTTCGATCGGCCGCGCGCGGTCAACGTCGCCATGCGTTGCGATTTCGATCAGTTCCACGCGGTGACCAAGCCGCTGGAGCGCCGCACTCACCCATTCCGCCTGCCAGCGAGCCAGTTGGCTGCCGCGCGTGCCAAGTCTTAGCGTTCGTGAATTACCGGCCGCGTTACCCATCGTGCTGAGATGCACCCGAAAGCTGCAACCGTTCGCCGCGCCGCGCCGCGCCGGTCAATAAACTGGTCTGTATTGGCGGCGGCGGAATCACCACGCCGCAGCTCACGACCCATTGAATCGCTTGATCCACCGAGATATTGAGCTCGATGGT
>DATBAY010000310.1:0-3180 GCA_036271295.1 Lacipirellulaceae bacterium
GCTCGCGAAGACTGAAGGCTACCACCTGACAAGCCCCGATCCCACCGTGCGCCGCCGCACCGGCGAATACTTGAAGACGCTCGTCGAAGTGTGTGCCGATCTCGGCGGCAAAGTCGTCGTGTTCGGTTCACCGAAGCAGCGCGGCGTCCTTCCCGGTGTTACCTACGAAGATGCCGAAGCCTACGCGGTGGAAGTACTCCACTCGGCAGTGGCAGCATGCAAAAGGTATGACGTCACCATCGGGCTGGAACCGCTTGGCCCGACGGAAACCAATTTCATGCTCACGGCGGAGTCCGCGATCCGAGTTGCTGAAATGGTTGAATCGCCGTTCTGCAAATTGCACTTAGATGTGAAGGCCATGTGCAGCGAAAGCAAATCGATACCCGATATTGTTCGGGATAGCCGCGACTGGTTGATTCACTTCCATGCGAACGATGCAAACATGCTCGGTCCCGGTATGGGAGATGTCGATTACCAACCGATCTTTGCAGCCCTAAAGGAGATCAACTACGACGGCTGGGTCAGTGTCGAGGTGTTCAAATACGATCCGAGCCCAGATGAAATTGGACGCCGCAGCATCGACTACATGCGCAAAACTGAAACCGCTGTTTAGACCGAGAAGTCGTCAGGCGAGCGAACTACGCACTCGCGCCTCGTAGCTCCGCCAGATGCTGGGCCGAACCTACGAGCCGATCCCAGTTCTCAACGATGTATTCCGGTGGGCCGCCGATTTGAGACACGACTACAGCCACGTTCTCGGTCGGAACCATTTCGATCGCGTCCCACGGACAGACCGTCAGTTCGTACGGATTCGTCTTCTTACCCGGAATATGAACGCAGACTTCGCAACCCACGCAGCGTTCGAGATCGATTTCACACCACTGCTGCGTTCCCTTCACAATGCCGCGGTCGATTTTTTTAAGCTCGATACAATCGACCGGACAGACTTCGAGACATGACTCGCAGCCCGTGCAGTTGTCGGCGTTAATTACCGCCAACTCTTTGGGAACTTTTTTGCGGGGTCCTTCTTTGGCCATGGCGCGAGCAATTCGAGAAAGTACTTCGTGAAATCTATCACAATCCTAGGCTAAGATCGGCGATCGGCCAAGCCGGCCTGCACCATTCATTGAAAATCCCCGTAAAACGACGTGCGATTTGCGGCGTTGCAACTGGCCACATTGTCCGCAAGCCGAAATCCGCATGCAAGCTGCCGCTCACGTCGGTTTCGAGGGCTCGCGATACAGTGGCAAGCGAACGACAAACTCGCTGCCGCGGTTCGGTCCATCGCTCATCGCCGCAACGGAGCCACCATGTAGCTCGACTAGCGTACGCACCAATGCCAGTCCGATTCCGAGCCCTGACCCAGTTTGATCCAAGGATCGTTCAACTTGCGTGTGAAGATCGAACACTCGGCTCAGCATTTCTTTCGGGATTCCTTGACCGTTATCGCGGAGTCGAAACACGGCGGAGCCGCTCTCATTCGAAACTCGAAATTCGATTCTGCCGCCTCGTGGCGTAAACCTGGCCGCGTTGCGCAGCAGGTTCGTGATCACCTGTTGAATGCGCAATGAATCGCACCACAGGATCATGTCCTCCGGCGCCCTGCTGACGACGAGTTCATGATCTCGCTCTTTAAAATAGCGCCGCGCGACGTCGAGCGCATCCTCAACAATTCCCGCCACGCCGGCTGGTTCGAACTCCATCTGGAACTTACCGCGCGACACCCGAGCAATATCGGCTAAATCGTCGATCATTTGATCAAGATGCTGCACTTGGCGATCGATCACTTCCGAGCGGTCGTGGCTGCCGACGTGATTATCGCGTTGTTCGGCCAGATTCGTGTAATGAATAATCGCGAGCGGGTTCCGGAGCTCATGCGCGAGAATCGCCAGGAAGTCATCTTTCTGCTGCTCCGCGGCACGCGCTCGGGCCGTGGATCTTAGCGATATCTCGCAGAGAACACCAATAAGTAAGCTCACCGCGTTAAACACGATGAGGCTGCACAGTTGCTCGGCGTTGGCAATATGAAAATGCCCGCGCGGTTCTGTGAACAGGTAATTCGCCAACAAACTGCTAAGCAAAGCAGTGATGATCGCCGGTTTTACTCCGCCGGCCCATGCTCCAAAGAAAACTGCCAAGAAATAGACGGCGTACAACATGTGTTCGCCGAGAACTGGGTCCAGCGCATAGCGAATTGCCGAGGCCAATCCCACACCCAACAGCGCCGACCCGTAGATGACTAACCCGCGTCGCGGAAGCTTCATCACAAATCCCGCCCGAAGTAAACCGGCAAAGGGCGCCGGAGTTCAGACGCTCGCGAGCGACAACTGCTGCGTAGCCGGCTGCTGTACTGGCAAGGATACCACAAATTCGCTGCCGCGATTTTTCCCCGCGCTTGTCGCCCGCAGGCTGCCGGAATGCATTTGCACGATTTTACGGGATAGCGCGAGGCCGATCCCCAGCCCGCCCTCCGCTCGATCGCGCGCAGCATCTGCCTGAAAAAACAGCTCGAAAATCGTTGGCATAGCGTTCGACGCAATGCCGATGCCATTATCCCGCACGGAAAGGGTGGCCTGAGAATCAATCACTCCGGCCCGCACGACGATTTCGCCGCCATCGGGCGTGTATTTGGCGGCGTTCGTCAAGAGATTCGTCAGCACCTGTTCGATCCGCCGCGAATCGACGCATAGTTCTACGTCATCTGGTGGTAACTGAATTTTAAGAAGATGCCGATGGTTGTTGATAAGCGGTGTGGCTCGTTCCACGGCTGCCGCCACGATCGACGAAAGCTTCGAGGGCCTTAAATTCAGCTTCACCTTGCCGCGTGCTACGCGCGATACATCCAAGAGGTCCTCAATCATCAGGTTTAAGTGGTGCACTTGCCGATCGATTGTGTCCAATTGATCGCCCATCGGCTGGTTGCCCGCGATTCGATTCATGGAATTCGCATAGTAAATTACCGACAGCGGGCTGCGCATCTCATGCGCCACCGCGGCCATGAAATTATCTTTTTCGCGCTCTGCCTGCTGAGCCCGGCTGAGCGCCCGGACCGAAATCTCTGAAAGCCCGGCGATGATCAAACTAAGCAAAACGAAGCAGCACAATTCCAGCGCTTCTTCATTGCTCGTGATCCAAATCGAATCGGTAAAGAGATAGTTGCTGATTAAGGCGCTAAAAAAA
>DATBAY010000311.1:0-1830 GCA_036271295.1 Lacipirellulaceae bacterium
TTGCAAGAGTTGATGAAGCTCGAAATTCCGCGCATGGGTCACCGCGTGACGGTTTGCCCAGACGGCCTCACCGCTGCGGCCGCGCTCGAAAAAGAATCGTTTGATTGCCTGCTCGTTGACCTCGACATGCCGGGCCTCAACGGTATCGACGTCATTGCGAAAGCCAAGGAGCTGTGTCCCGATGCCGACGCGGTCGTTTTGACCGGTAAGTCTTCCCTCGAAACGGCAGTTGCGGCGCTGCGGCATGGTGCGTTCGATTACCTTACCAAGCCGTGTAAGCTGGTTGAAATAGAAGCCTTAATGCGTCGGGTGCAGGATAAACGCCGTCTCACGCAGCAGTATCGGGCGCTAAAGCGGCGACTTGAGCGCATCGAGGGTACACCGCGACTCGTGGGGGCCTCGGCGGGCATGGATCGTGTCCGCACCCTGATTTCGAAGGTTGCACCAACGGCTTCCACCGTACTTATTCTCGGCGAAACCGGCACCGGCAAAGAGCTGGTCGCTCGCGCGGTTCACGATCAAAGCCCGCGGGCACGCGAGCCATTCGTCGCAATTAACTGCGGCGCGCTGCCCGAGTCGCTGATCGAAAGCGAATTGTTCGGCCACAAGAAAGGCGCTTTTACGGGCGCCGACGAACATCGCGTCGGTCTGTTCGAAGTGGCTAACGGCGGCACGATCTTCCTGGACGAAATCGGCGAGCTTCCCAAAGCCATGCAAGCAAAGCTGTTGCGTGTGTTGGAAAGCAGAGAAATCCGGCGGGTAGGCGAAAACCGGGCGGTGAATATCGACGTTCGCGTTGTGTGCGCGACCCACCGCGACTTGCCAGAGATGGTCGCCGCCGGCGACTTCCGCGAAGACTTGATGTATCGCATCAATACGTTTGAAATTTTCTTGCCGCCGCTGCGCGACCGTGTCGAGGATATCGGCGAATTGGCCGAGCACTTACTCGCTCGGTTTCGCGGTAAGGCTGGGCCCGGCGTGCGGCACTTGGCGGACGACGCGGTCGCGGTGCTCAAAACGCATGTCTGGCCAGGCAACGTTCGTGAACTTGCGAATGTGATTGAGCACGCCACGATTTTGTGCGATGCGGGCCCGATCACTGCGGCTTATTTGCCGGCGCATTTCAATCGGCGTCAGCTGACAGGCGCAGCCGCCAATCATCCTGGGCCGATCTCGCTACGGGACCTCGAAATGCAAGCGATCTACCAGGCGCTTGAGCGTAACGGTGGCAATAAACCGAAGGCCGCCGACGAGCTCGGCATCAGCCTCAAAACGCTCTACAATAAGATCAATCAGGCGAGCGACCTGGAGAAGACCGCCTGATCTTGGCGTTTTTCAATCGCTTTGCGTTAGCCCTTTGGCGGAATCTGCTTCCCGTCAGCAACGATTCGCCTCGCGATGTTCCACCGTAACAGCGCCCGCGCAATCGTTACAATGCGCGCCGCCGCTACGAGCTGCCGCTGCGCCGATAGCGCGGCCGCGTCACGTTCGACATTGCGTCGGCCGTTTGGCCGCAGCGACTCGTCTAGCGATCTAAACTCTTTATAGGCCCAATTAGCTCATTACAGCGGGCCAGGATCGGAATCCATTGTCACGGGTCACCAAACGCGTCCCGCTGATCGCTGTTTCCGCGATGAACGATTCAACTACATTTTGCACCAGCGGATTCGTTCCCGTTCCGGTTCGCACGCTGCGCGCGACGCGGGGTGATGCGGTCGATCTGTTCATGCAATTCGAACCCGGCACCCAGCCTCGGTTGTACTGCCGTGCCGGCTGCCGTCCGGAAGAGAGCCAGTTTACGGAGCTGGCGGCTGCGAACGTAGAAAACCT
>DATBAY010000312.1:0-8548 GCA_036271295.1 Lacipirellulaceae bacterium
AATTCCGACGCTGACTCTTCCGGAAATAGCGATGCCACGTCTGTGCAGTTAAACAGGAAGTGAGAATCCTGCAGCGGATCTGCGGTCGCAAAAAAGGCATCCTTGTAAACAGTTGCCTGGCCGTAGGGATTCAACTGATTCATGGGCCCGGTGACGCCGTAGTTCCCAGAGCTGCTGAAATCGAACCCGACGATATTTCCCAGATCCGAGGTGGCTGTTATTCGATAGGTGTTGAACCCGGAAAGTCCGGGTGTTGGAGAAAACTCAGCAGTGAAGTCGAGTTCGCCGCGGGCGGTAAGGGCAAATAATCCGCACGTCGCGAGTGCCAATAGATGGACGAGCGAAGTCCACGACGAAAAGCGAGACTCAAGCGTCCTGGAAGTGCAAGTCTTCCGCGTGTTCTGGTTCATAGTTCAAGAGGTTGGATTAATTGCCATTTTGTAACGCGAAATCCGGGGAAAGGAAAGGCACAGTGCTAAGTCCTTTAGTCGAAGGGACTTGCCAATATGTGGGCAGTCCTATATTCTTTAAGACTCGAATTTAATGATAAAGGTGTGGCGATCATGAAAGACGGCATTCATCCCGAATATTACGAAACGCAGGTTTCTTGCGGTTGCGGCAACAAGTTTGTGACTCGCAGCACTCGCAAAGAGCTGAAGGTCGATATCTGCAACGTGTGCCACCCGTTCTACACGGGCAAATTGAAGTTCGTCGATACGGCAGGCCGGATCGAGAAGTTCAAGAATAAGTTCGCTGCCGCTGGTTATGCCAGCCTCAAGCGCGGCAAGAAGTAGCTGAGGGAAGATGGTTTGAACGGCTAGGGAGCGTCGGCGTCCCGGTCGTTCAGCATCGTTCCGTTCGCGCCGGCGTCTCCCTCACTCTGATTCTTCATGCGCGATTTACTCGAACAGAAGCTCGCCCGCTTCGAGCAACTTGAAAACGACCTCGTCGACCCCGAGGTGCTGTCGAACTCCGCGCGCATTACGGCAGTGGCACGAGAGCACGGTTCGTTGGGCAAGTTGGCGAAGAAGTACCGCCGCTTCAAGCAGATCAACGGCCAGATTGCTGAAGCGCAGCAGATGATCGACGGCGACGACGCCGAAATGCGCGAGCTTGCCGAGGCAGAGTTGCCGCAGCTGCGCCAGGACCGCGAGGTTCTATGGGGCGAACTGCTTGACATGACGATCGGCGGTGACGAAGCGAACCGCTCGCGCGTCATTATGGAAATTCGGGCCGGCACCGGTGGGGATGAGGCCGCCCTATTCGCCCGCGACCTGTTTGAGATGTATCGCTACCACGCCGGGACGAAGGGTTGGAAGACCGAAATCCTCGGCCATAGTGCGACGGAATTAGGCGGGTTTAAAGATATTGTGCTGGCGATCGAGGGTGAGGGTACCTACCGCGAGTTACAGTACGAAAGCGGCGGTCATCGCGTGCAGCGGGTTCCCGACACCGAGACGCAGGGGCGGATTCACACTTCCGCGGCGACGGTTGCGGTGTTGCCCGAGCCGGAAGAGGTGGAAGTCGACATCAAGCCGGCTGATTATCGGCTGGATACATTTTGCGCGAGCGGGCCGGGAGGCCAGCACGTGAACAAGACGGAGTCGGCGGTTCGGCTCACGCATTATGAAACGGGTATCGTCGTGCAATGCCAGGACGAGAAGAGCCAGCTCAAGAACAAGAACAAGGCGCTGCGTGAATTGGCGGCCCGCGTGTACGATTCCAAAGTGAAAGCGGAGCAAGCGAAGCGGGCAGCGGAACGAAAAAGCCTGGTCGGCTCTGGTGACCGCAGCGAGCGGATTCGCACCTATAATTTTCCGCAGAATCGGGTGACGGATCACCGCATTGGTTTTACGGCCCATAATTTGGACCAGGTAATTGCCGGCAATATGCAGCCGATTACGGATGCACTGATGGACTACGACCGGCAGCAATTACGAGATCAAATGGGCGGGCTGGATTGATAATCGAAAACGACAGACGAATGAATTAAGAAGCAGGTCAAAAATAACCACGGAGGCACGGAGAGCACGGAGGAAAGACGATTTAATTTTAGACAGGATTAACAGGATCGACGGGATGTAATTGGACTTGGCTTCATTCGAATTGATTTGCTGATCTTGTAAATCCTGTCCAGAAATTTCTTCTCGCTGTTCTGTATGCCTCCGTGGTCATTTTGAGAATGGAAATAATTCTTGCGTCGTCCCCCGATGTAATTCATTGTGTTTTCAGCCGTCAATCTTAGATTTCACATCTTATATCTCTTCTTATGTCCAACTCCGACGAGCCCTGGACCGTTGGCCGCTTGCTTTCTTGGACCATTGATTATTTGGGCAAGCAGGGTGCGGAAAATCCGCGACTCGATGCGGAAGTATTGCTCGCGCACGCACGCGGGTGTCGGCGGATTGATCTTTACACGTCGTTCGGCGACGCGGCGAATGAAGAAACGCGGACGGCGTTCCGCGAGTTGGTGCGTCGTCGCGCGGCGGGTGAACCGGTCGCCTATCTGGTTGGTCACCGCGAGTTTTACTCGCTCGATTTTGAAGTGAATTCGGATGTGCTCATACCACGGCCGGAAACGGAGAGCTTAGTTGTCGCGTTGCTTGACGACATCAAGCGACGTGGACTGGGCGACGCGCCGATCGAGATAGCGGATGTCGGCACAGGAAGCGGCATTATCGCCATTTGCGCGGCCAAGTATTTGTCGACGGCGCGGATCAAGGCGATCGATATCAGCCCGGCGGCGCTTACCGTTGCAAAGCGAAATGCGGAGCGGCACGGCGTGGCGGATCGGGTTGAGTTCGTCGAAGCGGATTTACTGTCGGCCGAGTCCGAAACGCCGCATTTCGACTATGTAGTGAGCAACCCGCCTTACGTCGCGACGAGCGAAATGGAGCAACTGGCAGTCGACGTGCGGGATCATGAGCCCGATCTTGCATTGCGAGCCGGTGAGGATGGAACGGACGCGATTGCGCCGCTGATTGAACAAGCGGCGACGCGTTTGAAGCCGGGCGGCGGGCTGTTGATCGAGGTCAGTCCGATGATCGCGACTGCTGTCGAGGGCTTAATTTCGGCCCAGTCGGGACTTGAACTTGGTCCGACGATAAAAGACCTCGCAGGTCACGCTCGGATCATTCAAGCCAATCGCAGGAAGGAAGATTAACCACAGAGGACACAGAGAACACGGAGAGAAGAGTTGTAAATCTGCAATCTGCAATTGGCCATTTTCATAGTGGGGGCCAATTGCAAATGAGAAGCTTTTAATGGCAATGCGTTTGACCTCTGTGTCCTCGGTGGTCAATTATTCGTTCTTCGCCCCGGGGTAGAACTGCTGGTTCATTGGATTGCGCTTGGAGGTGAGCGCGCCATTGCTTGCTTCGGCTTCGAAGGCGCACACAATCATTTGGAGTTTGGCGTCGAGGTCGTCAGCGTGGTGGACGATCATGGCCTCGATCGTCATCGGCGGCTTCGGGGAGCCCCATTCGGGCAGACGTTGGTGCGCGACGATGATGTGCTCGAGGCGGAGCAGCAGGTCGGGATCGATTTTGCGGCCAGCAGCGGTTTCGCGGACGATGTCGCGGCCTTGGAGCACGTGGCCGATCAGCATGCCGGATAGAGAGTACTCGGTTCCGCCCGGCTTGTTTTCCAGTTCGCGGAGCTTGCCAATATCGTGGAGCGTTGCCCCGGCAATCGCGAGATCGATACTCACGGGCGGATCGAGATTGCAATACAGCTCGGCATATTTTTCAGCTAAGAACGCACTGTTGCGGGCCACGTTGAGAGTGTGCTCCAAGAATCCGCTTACGAAAGCGTGGTGATTGCGTTTGGCGGCGGGCCAAACCAGCAACTGCTCGCGATGCTGTTCGAGGATATCGGCGACAAGTTTCCGCAGCGGTTTGTTCGCGATCTTCGATTCGACGAGATTGATTAGCTCGGCGAACATTTCGACGGCGTCGAACCGCGAGGCCGGCTGGCACATCAGCGGGTCGAAGCCATCTTTTTTGTCGCCATCTTCGACGAGGCGGATTTTTTTGATTTCGAGCTGCGGGCCATACGTCGTTTGACGCAGGACGGCCCGCATTTTGTAGAAGCTGCCGGGGACCCACTCGGCGCGGCATGACTCGGCGTGGGGCGAATCCGACCAAACGGGGAAGCCGACTTCGCGGCGGGCGTCACGAAAAGTAACGCGGTGGTACGGCTTGCCATCGCGAGTCTTCAGTTCCTGTTTCTCGGAAAGAAGGGCGAAGAAATCGGCTTCTTGGCCTTCGACTAGCTCACAAAGTGCCAAAACGGAGGCACCGATTGGTAAAGATCTCTGACTCATACGACCCCTCGAATACATTCAATGCGACTTATCGCATTCTAGTGAGGGCGTCGGTGACTTTGCTAGTCTTGCGGTTTGAATGGGATCGGAATCAACCGCCAAGCACGCAGAGGACGCAAAGGCCCATGAGCTGAACACGAGGATATGTTGGATATTTCTTCGCGTTCTTTGTGTGCTTGGCGGTTTAACCATCCGGGTTCAGGCTAGCGTCCGCTCCGCTGCAAGCTCGTCGATCATCGATTGCAGTTGGCGGCGGACTTCGGCCATGATCGGGTCGCCGAGTTCATCGCGCGCACGTTGCGTGCCGATAGGGATCGCCTCGCCTACCTGGACTATGGCATGCCACGGTCGATGGATCGTGTAGACGTCGGTAAAGTCTTCCTGCAGCCGTTCGACAGTTTCCACGACTCGTTCCGGCAGGTTTTTCTCGCGGAGGATGTAGTCGCGCGGATAGTGGGAAATCTGCTGCACGTAGTACGCGGCTGCCAGATCGCGCCAGCAGCGCTCCCGCTGCGAGTGCGGAATTCTGTCTTCAATAAGCTCGGGCAAGATCGCGGTCCGAAGCCGCTTTACGCGAACGGCCACGTTGCCGGTGTGATCGGCGATGTGCCACTGAGATTCGAGCTGGGAAAGTACTGTTTGCACCAATTTCTCGGCACGTTCGTAGATATTGCCGTCGCCCGGTGCGCCTAAGAATTCGATTTCCTTGAGCGAGAGAAACGCCCGGCCCAGATTCGTGATGCGTTCGACCATCGAGAGGTGCCGCTGCGGTTGCCAAGAGAGCCTTTTTTCGAGCGTCTCGAGATCCGGGGTCACCGCGGTCGTCAGGTCGCCATTGAACGAATAGCGCGTAGCGACCGGATGGATGACCACGCCGCCTGGTTGGTTTTCCTTCTTCAATCGTTTCGCAACTTGCCGCGCGATGAAGGAAGGGCCCGCCATCATCTCCTCGACGAGATCATTGTGGCGCGTCATCACGCCCTCTGGAAAAACGATCAGGGGTCGGCGCCGGGAGACGAGGATATCGATCGCGGTTTCAATCGCCTGTCGATCGTTCCCTTCTCGCAGGATGCTGAATGCCCCCATGCGACGGGTCATAAAGGTTTGGAAGGCAGTTTGTTTGAAGACATGCCAGCTTGCCATTGCGAAGACGTGGCAGCCAGCTTCCATGCCAAGGACGCCTAGGACCATGGGATCGGCGAGGTGGCTGTGGTTCGGGGCTAACAGAATGCTGTGCCCCGCGGCAAGCGATGCCTGGAGCCGCTCGACGTGGCGGCATTCGACGGAATTCACGCCGTACATTCGTCGCAGGTTAGGCCGTAGGATGAAGCGCAGCAAGGTTGGCCACCACTCCGAATAAACGGGCGGCACGAATTTGTACGGCTCGTCGATAACGACTCGATGCATAAGGGTGGGTTGGGCAGGTGATAGCTAAGAATTGCCGTTCGGGGCCACAAGCTTTGCGCAATCGGCACAAACTCCAATTGCGGCGATAGCATACCTAATGCAAGCCGACCCTGACCAGTCGAAAGCCAGGGACGGCTGTTGGGCGACCGATAGTTTGAAAGGTGCGATTTGAAATGCCCCGCAACCGGCAGGATCCGCATGGCGAAGAATCGCAAAGAAATAAAGCCGCGACGTTTGGCTGCGGCGGAGGATGCCGCGCGTTGGCGGGAGGCGTTCGTGCGATATTTGCGCAGCGAGTGCCACCTGGCCGAGAACAGCGTGGCTGCCTATGAGCGCGACCTTGGCCACTTTTTCGATTGGCTCCGTGGCCGGCGAATTGCGGGGATGACAGTTTCGGAACTGGCAGGCTATCCCGCTTGGCTTACGTCCCGTGAGCTCGCGCCGTCATCGATCAGCCGGCATGTCGTATCATTGAAGGTTTTTTTCCGGTATCTGCAATTGGAGGGCGTGCTCGCCGACAACCAGGCAGAGCTTTTGGGCACGCAGAAATTGTGGCAACGGGTGCCGACGGTGCTTTCGCAAGCGGAAATCGGCGAGTTGTTAGCGGCACCACGGCCGCCGCGGCCTTGGTGGCGTCGCGATCGCGCGCTGCTCGAACTGTTATATGCCACTGGTTGCCGGGTATCGGAGCTGTCCATCCTGCGGCCTCGCGACATTCATTTGCAGGAACGACATTGCCTGTGTCACGGCAAGGGCGATAAGCAGCGAATGGTGCCGCTCGGGGCAAAAGCTGTGGTGGCGGTCGAAGATTATCTTGCGCATGAGCGACCCAAGTTGGCGGACCGCGGCGGGACGCAATCGCAATTCTTGCTGCTTTCTACTCGTGGAGGGCGGCTGCGGCGGGAGCGGATTTGGGAATTGATCAAACTGTACGCGAAGGTAGCCGGGTGTTCGGACGAGCTGAGCCCGCACTCGATGCGGCACAGTTTTGCGACGCATTTACTCGCGGGCGGTGCGGATTTGCGGCACGTGCAGGAGATGCTCGGGCATGCGAGCATTGCCACGACGCAGATTTACACGCACGTCGATCACTCGCGACTCAAGAAGGTGCACGACGCATTTCACCCGCGCGCGTGACGGTGGCTCAGTATGTGGCCGGAATGTCGCGCTACATCCGGCAGCCCCGGCTCTGTTGGGGGTTTGAAGAACCGCATTGGACGATGTTCGCGAACCCCCGGTAGCACCGGGGAGCTGCATCTCAAGCGTTCCACCCCGACTATTTAAGCTGCTTCGCCCACCGGCTAGACGCGTACTTTTGTTGGAGCGTTTCGCGAGCTTCGCGAGAGCGTTCCTCCTGGCCGATGGCTTTCCACAGCGACACCATGTGAAACAGCGCCTCGGCGTGGGCGTCGGGGACGGTACTGTAGAGCACGTCTACGTGCAAGTAAGCGAAGAGGGCGTCTTTCGTTTTATTCGCTTTTTCATAACACGAGCCGAGGGCGTTGTAGGCCCGCGCGTTGAGCTCCTTCTGCTGTGGGTCGGCGTCCTGAATGATCTTTTCAATCATGGCGGTGGCGTCGTCGGCTTTGCCCGTTTCGGCGAGGCTGGTTGCCTTTCCGAGTGACGCGGCAAGCTTTTGACTTTGACCCTCGGCAGTATCATCGGGCAGGGCTAATGCCGAATCGAACTGCTCAATCGCTTCGGCGTGTTTATTCTGTGCCTGCAACGAACGGCCGATGGCAACCGCGGCCCGCATCTTGTAATCGGGCCAGGGCGCCTTGGCGAGCTCGGCGTATTGCTTTTGAGCATTTTCGAGCCGACCGCTCATCATGAGCAGATCGCCCATGAGCTCAGACGCTTCGAGATAATGAAAGCTGTTCGGGTAGCTTTTGACGAAGGCATTGAGCTTTTTCCCGGCAGCATCGATTTCGCCTTCACCACCCTCGGCCAGTTTCGCGGCAACATACGCCTGATAGAACTCAAAATCTTGCTTGATGAAATCGCGCTTGAGCTGATTCGCATCGACTTTATCGAGGAGCTGCTGCGCTTTCGCGTACGACCCGTTCAGCGCGTTCAGCCTGGCTTGGGCTAATTCGGAGGGTTCGCCTTCGAACGCGATCAGTTTGATATTGTTCACAGCTACGGTGCGGCTGTTGGCTTGGCCCTTGTTGAGCGTCACTTCTGTGGGCGTCATATCCGAGACTTCGCCGGCTTCGCTGCCGCGGGCGAGGCGTATTTTGTCTGCGGTTGCGGCGTGGGAAGAGGCAGCGACGCATCCCACGATCGCGATCGCCAGGAAACGCGGAGGGAGCTTGTAACGTGTGATGAGAAACGGACTCATGATGAGCTTTCAGTCGTTTAACTTTTTTTCTCAGCGGGAATGTGTTGCTCGTCGCTCTCGATGTCCTTGAGCAATTGGTCGAATTGGGGCTTCCATTTGTCGCCGCCGAGGTCGGGGTAGAGCTGCGCGACGGATTGGATCGTCTGCTTGGCCTTCGTCAATTCTTGACGGCGGGCGTCGCCGACTTGCTTCATCGCCGACAGGTAACGGCAGCGAGAAACGTTCAGCCGCGCTTCGTAGAACGCGTCTTTGAACTTCACGTCTTGCCTGGCTGCCTGGGCGGCGACTTGCGCAATTTTGAGCCAGCCCCAGATGCGATTCTGACTTGTCGATTTCACGGCATAGCCGCCATGGATCGCGTTCTCGAAGTACTTGGCATCGTCGTGCTGGCCACGATCTTGATAGGCCAAAGCCGCTGCGCGCTGAACGGCAAGGGAAGTTTCTTTTTCTTTCAAAATGTCGTTGAACGTATCGAG
>DATBAY010000313.1:0-8748 GCA_036271295.1 Lacipirellulaceae bacterium
TGGGGCATGGCACGATTCGCGATTACGTGATTGGAATCCATGCGGTCGATGGGCGAGGCGTTGCGTTCAAGGGCGGCGGGCGCGTGGTGAAAAACGTGGCGGGCTACGATTTTTGCAAGCTGTTAACGGGATCGTTGGGTACGCTCGGCGTTATCACGCAGGTTGCTCTCAAGGTAAAGCCGCAAACAGAGTCAACCTCGGCCGTATTCGCGGAGTGCGAAGACTTTGCGATTATCGAAGAAGCGCTGCGTCGCTTGTCGCTGCTTGAGGCGACGCCGGTCGCGATCGACTGGCTCGTGGGAAATGGATGGAAGTTCGCAGCTCGAGCAGGCCGATTGGTGGTCCGAATTGAGGGGACCGAGATCGAGGCCAACTGGTTGGCTGAGAGAGTGCGCGGCGAGTTAGCCGCCGCCGGTGCTTCGTGGGTCCAGAACTTGAGCGCGAGCGAGTCCGAGCAACTTTGGCGTCAGCAAATAGAATTTTCTGATCTTGGCGTGGCGAACGTCGATGATGGCTCGCCGCTCGTCCTGCAAATTGCTGTGCCGCCGAGTGCCGTCGTGGCGATTGTGGAGAGGCTCTTGGCCCTGGACACGAACTGCAACATCCAAGCCCACGCTGCGAACGGCATCGTGGTCGCCAGATTTTCAAAATTTACGCACAGCGATTTGACCGCGGTATTGGCCGGCAAGCTGCGGCCAGCAGTAAACCACGTCGGCGGTCATTCTGTGGTCGTGCGGAGCCGTCTGGACGGGATCACGCCGCACCTGGTGTGGGGCGGGCGGACAGACGCGGTTGTATTGCTGGAGCAGATCAAGCGAAAGTTCGACCCAAAGAATATCCTTAACCCAGGGCGATTCATCTACTAGTAACGTGTCCGAAGCAAATTCCAATTCGACGAAGACCAACCCTGGACAGGCGCTCAACTACGACCTGCTACTGGACTGTGTCCACTGCGGGCTGTGCACGTCCGCGTGTCCAACATACGTCGAGACGGGCGACGAGAATGAAAGTCCGCGCGGCCGCATTTATTTAATGCGCGGCGTTACGGATGGCAAGCTCGAACTGAATGACCGCGTGCGCGGGCATCTGGAATTGTGTCTCGATTGTCGCGCCTGCGAAACGGCGTGCCCTTCTGGAGTGCAGTACGGCAAGCTCATCGAACCGTTTCGCGTGGCCATGGATCAGGCGGCGGGCGAAACGAAGCAACACGATTGGTTTCACCGCTATATTTTATTCGGGTTGTTTCCCTACGCGGCGAAGCTGCGGCGGGCCCTGCTGCCGGCGCGGATTGCTCAGCGGATCGGGCTCTTAAATCTGCTCCAAGCGACGCGGCTCACGTATTTGCTCCCCCCGCAACTGCGGCGGATGGTGGAGATGCTGCCGCCGCCTCGCCGCGACGAAGGACCGCTGCCCGAGTTTCTGCCCGCAATCGGCCGCCGTCGGGCCACCGTCGCGCTGTTCACCGGCTGTATCGGCGACGCGATGTTCCGGCACGTGAATTGGGCTACCGCGCGAGTGCTCCAACATAATGGATGCGACGTCCACGTACCGCAGAATCAAGCATGTTGCGGCGCGATCCACTTCCACGCCGGATCGAGCGAACCAGCGCAAAGGTTCGCGGACGAAAATCTAACTGCCTTCCCGATCGAGCGGTTCGACGCAATCATCAACAACATTGCCGGCTGCGGCTCGATGTTGAAAGACTACGGTCACCACTGGCACGACAACCGGCAAGGCGAGCGAGCGGCGTGGTCTGGTAAGGTTCGCGATGTGAACGAGTTCCTCGACCAACTCGGTCCGGTGCGGCCCGAGGGCGAGATTCGCGCCGTGGCCACCTATCACGACGCGTGCCATTTGCTGCACGCTCAAAAGGTGCACGATGCGCCGCGTCGGCTGCTCGCCCTGGTGCCCGGACTCGAGATGCACGACCTGCCCGAATCGGAGCTGTGCTGCGGCGCCGCAGGTACCTATAACCTGACACAGCCCGAAATGTCGGCTCGCTTGAGCAAGCGGAAAATGGAAAACATCAAGCGAACCGGCGCTCGCGTGGCGATTACCTCGAACGCCGGATGTGCCCTTCAAATTGCGCGCGAGGCCCGGGCCCAGAATGAACGACTCTCGGTCGTGCATCCCATGGAAGTGCTCGATTGGAGCTATCGCGGCGTGCGGCCCACTTGGTCGTAACAACAATCAGTTTTGCGGTCAGCGCCGGTGATGCGAGTTTCGAAAAAAATCGCCAGCCGACCTTAGAGCAAAGCGAAGCTCTTGATTTCTAGTCGCACGAGTCGGCTTGCTAATTCGGAGGCAGACGCCGGGCGGCGGAGCGGGTCTTTGGCGAGCATCGAGTGGACAAGGTCGGCAACCGGCTCCGGCGTGTCAGGCCGCAGGGCGCGAATATCGGTCGGCTTGGCTTCGCGATGGAGCGTAGCCAACTCGCCCGGATCTTCCGTTTCCCAGGGCCGATGACCGGTCAGCGTTTCGTACAGCGTAACGCCTAGGCTGTAGATATCGCTCCGCGGTCCGGCTGCGAGCGTCGAAGTTAATAATTCGGGGGCGATGTAGGCTAACGTTCCCGCCAGCGGGCGAGTTGCCCAGTGGCTGGCCTCGGCCGGCGTTTGCACAAAGCCGAAGTCGAGCACTGTCGTATGCCCGGTGGGCGCAACGACGATGTTCGCCGGCTTAATGTCTCCGTGAATTACGCCTGCCCCTACGAACAGTGCGGCGAGGCCGTCGGCCGTTTGTCGCGCGATCCACAACGCCAGCGGAATGGGCACCGACTGACCTTCGACAATGATTTGGGCAAGCGTCACCCCGTCAAGCTTCGGGCTAACGATGTAAAACGGCGGTTCCTGTACGCTGGCTGAAAGGACCGGCAGCAAGTTGGGGTGCGACACCTTGCTGCCAACCCAAGCCTCGCGACGTTGCATTTCGATGGCGCGCGAATCGCGCCACCATTCCTTGCGCAGGACTTTCATCACATACGCGGCCGGCTGATTCGGGGGGCCTTCGGCAGGTCGGGCGGAATAGACACGCGTGAAGTTTCCTTCACTGAGCGGTCGTACCAGTTGCCAAGAGCCGAGCCGTCCAACGAGCGACGGGCCTGTGTGCGTCGCAGCGCTTTCAGAGCGCGCAACTGCGGGCGTTGATTCGACGGTAGCCATGCGTGCGATGGGGGTGACCGACGCCAACGAGCGCGGGAGGTCGCGGCGCAGTACACTTTAGAGAAAAGCATCTCGCGGCGTGCGGGAACGCCGCGAGATGAAGAAACTGGGTCTGCAGATGACATCGGGAATGCCGGTCGCGAAAATGAAAACGCAAATGCCGGCGCGGCATAGGTTGCCAAGTCGTGTGAAGGTGGGAAGAAGCCGGCGAGTGTGCGGCGAATACTGCGACGTAACGGTTGGTCGAGACAAGTTTCAAACATGCTGCCGCGACGGATGCTATCACGCCCCGATGTAGCGTGCATGCACCGACCGGGCGGTCGCGACGTCGTTCGTGCCACCGACAATCGTGCGGCCATCTGCAAAAGCGGTCACGACGTAATCGCTCACGTACAGGCGTAGCAGAAATGCATTTCGCTCGATTCGGCCTATGCCAGCTAAACGCGACGCCAAATGGTCTAGCGAAAGTGAGCTGCCGAGTGGAGCGCTAAGTTGAACGGAGTTCCGCCCGCATAGAACGGCGGAAGTATCTGCGCGCTCGCCGGCAAGCCAGGCGAATTCGTGGTGCTTGCATACCCGGCAATCGCCCTTCTCGTGCAGCCGTGAGAGTTCGACTTGGCGAAGTTGATTGTCCCACAGATCGATAATCGTCAGGCGCGCGCTGATGCACTCTTCGTGGCCACTCAAGATTTTGAGTGCTTCCGCCGCTTCGATCGAGGCAATCACGTTTACGATCGGGGCGATGATCCCGGCGGTGTCGCAGGTTGGGGTCGTGCCCGGCGGTGGGGCGTCGGCCATCAAGCAGGCCAGGCAAGCAGTTTTGCCAGGTACGATCGTCATCGTTTGGCCTTCCGCCCCAATGCAGCCGCCGTAGATCCAGGGCTTGCCGTGTTTCACGGCAAAATCGTTTAGCAGAAAGCGCGTGGCGAAGTTATCGGTGCCGTCGACGATGACGTCGACATCCGCCGCCAATTTGCCGATGTTCTGATGAGTGACATCCGCTACGATCGGTTCGATTTCGATTTCCGAATTGATCCGCCGCAGCTTGTTCGCGGCCGCAATCGCCTTTGGCAAATTGTCGGCTACATCTTGCTCATCGTAGAGCACCTGCCGCTGCAGATTGTTGAGCTCGACGAAGTCGCGGTCGACAACTCGCACGCGGCCCACGCCCGCGCGCACGAGCGTTTCCGCGATGACCGACCCGAGCGCGCCGCAGCCGCAAACCAGCGCGCGGCTGGCAAGCAATCGACGCTGGCCATCGTCGCCGAGCGGGGCGAAGCGTGCCTGGCGGTCATAGCGGGATGGGAGGCTTTCGCTCATTTTGATCAGCCGGTGCCAGGGGCAAAGTCAACGGGGCGGCGCGGCGCCAAACGCTGGAGGCCGATCGTTCCATGATACTCGGCGATCGTTCGCTCGCCTGCGACGGCTTTCACGTCGACCCGATAAAGCTGCGGCAACTCGGGCGACCATAAACAGGGATCGGTCACGAGTGCCAACACGGTTGCACGTGCTTTATTCTCAATTTGCCGAAATGGAAAATCAGCCGGCAGCGTTTTAGCTTTGTCGCAGAACGGCCCACGGATTGCCCCGCTCAGTTCGACCATCTCTGGTCCGTGGTAGCGCGCAAAGACTTGCGCTTCCATATCCGTTACGTCACCCAGCGATATTTCGATTTCGCTCTTCATGCGAATTGACTCAACCCCAAGCGGGAATGCGTAGAGAGATCATGGCTTTTCTTTGCGCCTTTGCGCCTTTGCGTGAGATTCTTCCTCGGCATCATCCTTAACAGACGATTGTTCGCGGGCGAACTCAGCCGCGAGCACTCGGCCCGTTGCCGATCCCGCGCACGCGGCGATTTCCTCCGGCGTGCCGGTGGCCACAACTCGGCCGCCTGCCTCCGCAGCCCCCGGCCCGAGGTCGATCACCCAGTCGGCAGCTTTCATGAGCTGCAAATTGTGCTCGACCACCACCAGCGAATGGCCGACTTCAAGCAGCGCGTCGAAACAATCTAACAATTGTACAATGTCATTGAAGTGCAGGCCCGTCGTGGGTTCGTCTAGCAGAAACAGCGTGCGGCCCCGACGCTTGGCGGCGAGATGGGCCGCCAATTTCAATCGCTGAGATTCTCCCCCAGAGAGCGTGTTAGCCGGTTGACCAAGGCGCAAATAATCCAAGCCAACATCCAGCAAAAACTTCAGTTTCGTCTGAACCTTGCGCTGGCTGCGAAAGAAGTTGAATGCCTCGCGGGCCGTCATATCAAGCACTTCGGCAATGTTGAGGCCGCGGTATCGCACCTCTAGTACCTGTTGGCGAAACCGCTTGCCGCCACACTCGGGGCATTTCATATACACGTTGGCCATGAACTGCATATCGATCGCCAGATAGCCATCGCCGTTGCATGTGTCGCAACGCCCCCCTTCCACGTTGAAACTAAAGTGGCTCGCCGTGAGCCCGTGTGTGCGCGCGTCGAGCTGTTCTGCGAAGAGTGTGCGGATGGGGTCGAGCGCCTTGATGTAAGTCGCCGGGTTCGACCGCGGCGAGCGACCAATTGGGCTTTGGTCGATGTGGACCACGTCGTCCAATTGGCCCGTGCCGAGCACGTCGTCGCATTCCAAAGGCTGCGGCAAATCGGCCGGCTCGCCGTCCTTATGGAATCGGCGGGCTAGGGCAGGGTATAGCGTCTTG
The DNA here is from genome assembly GCA_036271295.1 of Lacipirellulaceae bacterium. Lineage (GTDB taxonomy): Bacteria > Planctomycetota > Planctomycetia > Pirellulales > Lacipirellulaceae > JABDGM01. Next base: position 5,847 of record DATBAY010000313.1, read on the forward strand.
TCGACGAGCGTGCTTTTGCCCGCGCCGCTTACGCCCGTCACCAAGCACAGCACACCCAACGGAAATTCCACCGTGAGATTCTGAAGATTGTTCCCCCGCGCGCCTCGCAACTTCACCCAGCCTTGGACGGTCGATCTACGCTTGTCCGGGTTTGAATAACCACTGCGGCCTGAAAGCCAACCGCCCGTACGGCTTTCTTTGGCGCGCATCAACTGTTTAGGCGACCCTTGGAAGATGACGCGGCCGCCTTCGGTCCCAGCGCCCGGACCGAATTCCACGATTTGATTCGCACGGCGAATGATTTCCGGCTCATGCTCCACGACCACCACCGTGTTGCCGCGCGCATGCAATCGCTCCACGGCGGCGGCAAGCGGTTCGATATCCGCCGGGTGCAGTCCGACCGAAGGCTCGTCTAAAACATAGAGCATGTCCACCAGATTCGAACCCAGCGTCGTGGTAAGCGCTACGCGCTGGGCTTCGCCGCTGCTAAGTGTGCGCAGCGAGCGATCAACCGCGAGATAGCCCACGCCAGTGTCCGCCAGATACGAAAGACGCGAGCGAACATCGGCAACAACCGGTTTGGCGATCGCCTCTCGCCACTCTGGCAACTGGAGTTCGTCGAAGAATTGCAGTGCCTCATCGATCTTTAAGCGGCACACATCCGCAAAGCTGCGGCCCGCAACACGTACGGCCAGTGCCTCGGGGCGCAACCTGGCGCCGCCACATGCCGGACACAAGTGATAGGACCGCCAGCGGCTCAAGAACACCCGCAGATGCATCTTGTACTTCCGGCGCTCAAGCCATTGAAAGAAGCCGTTCAGTCCGCCGAAACTCCGCTCGGGTACGCCCTCGACGACAAGCCGCTTTTGCTCTTCGCTCAGTTCGGCGTAGGGCACATCAACTGGCAGCTTATATGCTGAAGCCAGCGCGAGCAGTTCGGCGAGCTCGTGAGCGTACGAGGGCGAGTTCCATGGCGCAATCGCGCCGTCACGCAGCGATTTTTGAGGATCGGGAACGACGCGATCCATGTCGGTCACCACGATATTCCCGAAGCCCTCGCACTCCGGGCAAGCGCCGAGCGGTCTGTTGAAATTGAACAGCTGCGGCTCTGGCTCGGGGTATTCGATTCCGCACGTCTCGCAACGCAATTCGTTGCTGTACGTCGCCCGCTGCCACGATCGATCGTCGATTTTTACCGTTTCGTTCCAGGTCGAGTTTGCACCCTCCACCGATTCCGCAACGATCACGCACCCGCCCTCGCCGGCCGCAAACGCAGATTCGATCGAATCGCGAAGCCGTTCGGTCGATTGATCGGCGATCGACAAGCGGTCGAGAATGATCGTCAAACGATCACCGGCTGCAATGTTCTTTGCGAGCGACGGCTCGAGCGATTCAGTCCTCTCGCGCACTACGGCGCGCACATAGCCCAGGCCAACCAAATCCGCAATCCAGTGATCGGCAGGCTCGTCGCCTGGAACCGTGGCATCGAATCCGATCATCACGCGCGTTCCGGCGGCTAAATGCGAGAGTTTTTCAGCTGCGCTTTCCGGAGAATCGCGACGAACCGGTTGGCCGCACTGGTAGCAAATGATTTCACCGGCGCGCGCGAACAGCAATGCGAGATATTCGTTTACCTCGGTCGTCGTTCCGACCGTCGCGCGATTCGAGCGACTCGGATTCTTATGCGTTACCGCAATCGCCGGCGGAATTCCGTCGATGCGGTCCGCCTGTGGCTTATCAAGCTGCTCTAAGAACTGCCGCGTGTAGGCCGAGAAACTTTCGATGTACCGCCGCTGCCCCTCGGCATACAGCGTATCGAGCGCCATGCTTGTCTTACCGCTGCCCGAAACGCCGCAAAACACAATCAGCGCGCGGTGCGGCAAATCGAGATCGACTTGCCGCAGGTTGTTGACGGCCACGCCGCGCAGCTCAATGGCTTGTTGGCTCACGCCTGCCGCTCTCCGGACGAGAATAATGCGAGGTTGCGAATCCTTAATCGTAGGCCGCGAGCGGACTCCCGTCGACCGGCCGCGCGCTGGTATAATTGAGCCTTCACACAGCAGGTGCGGCCTTGAAACGTTCCGAGAAATTTGCGAATCCGTTTTATGGATTGCTTCTAGCGGCCGGGATTGCGTTCGCGCTCACTGCCATCTGCTACGGTGTCATGGCATTTCACGACGCCCGTCCCGTCATCGACGCGCCGGTGCCGCAGGCCGATCATCCGCTGCTCGCGTGGATGCGCGAGCGGGGAGAAGCGGCCTTGATCGTCGAGCTCGCGTTTTTGGCGCTGTTTACCATGGGAGCGATCGGAACAGACGATTACTGGCAGCGCCGGGCCCGAAAATAAGTAACGTTATGCAGCCGCCCGGCACTGCCGGGGGTTTAGGACCACCCATCATGCAAATCAAAAAACTAGCAAGCGTCCCCGCCAACGAAGTCACGATGGAAGGCGCCACCGGCTGTAAAGTCCGCTGGCTGATCGGCGAAAAAGATAACGCCCCGACCTTCGCGATGCGCGAGTTCGAAGTCGAACCCGGCGGCCATACACCGAAACACTTTCATGATTACGAACACGAAGTGTACATCATCGCCGGTAAAGGATCGATCGTCGACGGCGACCAGGAGAAGCCGCTGTCGGCCGGCGATGTGATCCTTGTCTCGCCGAACGACGTTCATCAATTCCGCAACACGGGCCAGGAACCGATGCGGTTTCTGTGCCTGATTCCTAACACGGCGACCGGCAAAAACGTCAGCGTCGTGCCCGAGTGCGGTCTCGAGCCCAAGGCGGTGTAACGCCGTGGCGAAGAAGTCCATCGCCGATCAGGTCAACGCGCTGCGCCGGGAAATTCGCGAGCACGACCGGCGCTATCACGTCGAAAACGCGCCGACGATTTCAGATCTT
>DATBAY010000314.1:0-6687 GCA_036271295.1 Lacipirellulaceae bacterium
GCGTTCGCACTGGTTGGCGACAAACAGCTCTCGATCGGTAACAGCGTGCCTTTCCTGCAGATCGCCACGCAATCCGCTTCCGACGTCTTTCTCAATGGATCGCTTGTCGTTCGTCGGCCGGATGATCAGTTTGTCGAGATGAAATTCAATACAAAGCTTTCGGACATCACGGTCCGTGCCGCTCCTACCTTAACCGTGCAGCCAGTACCTCCGCCCGAGCCGGTCGTTGTTGCGCCCCCGATCGTGCAGCCTCCCGTCCAACCGCCGACTCAGCCTGTCCCAGGCCCGGCCACGCCTGGTTCAACTGTCCCGCCATCAATCACGGTTCCCCCCGGAATCGTCGTAACGCCGGTCGAACCGCCACCGTATTCCATTTTGGACCCCACCGGTCCAGCAGTCGGCTACGATCCGCCAGGACTGCCGATTCCGGGCGGGCTAGGCGAACCGATTCGTGTATATACCTGGAATCCAGACGGTACGAACCGCGAGATCTTTGTGATACCGTACGGAAACTTTCTTCCATCTAACCTGATCGACGGGACGCTGGCGGTTCCGCTCACCGATTACGATGCTTCAGTAGACGGAAACGCTGTTCTTGGATACCGGACCGCCAACGTCGCTTTGGCGGATGGCCTGTACACTTCTTTGAATGCGGGAGTCGTGAGCTTTTCCGCCGCGAGATCGATACTGACCGCAGCCGACCCGTCCCCTGCTATTCCCGAACCGACGACCATGCTGCTGGTTCTAATCGGCGCCGCTTGCGCACGAGCGCCCCGCCGCCGTAGTTAGTCGAACGGTCGCCTGCTTACTTACCGACCAGTTTGAGGAAGAAATCCTTCGCCGCCGGTTCAATTACGCGCGAATCGATCACGTGACTTCCCCAACCGAGCTGGGCAAGCACGTAGCTGCCGAAGGCGAACTGACCAATCGCGATCTGCCCGGTTGCGAATTGCCCCGCTCCAAAGATAAGACCAATCGCCGCTTGGCCCACGGCAATTGGCCCAAACGCCGCCTGGGCCATACAAAACACCACGCCGAAGCTCAATTGGCCGATCGCAATCAGCCCTAGCGAAAGCTGCCCAATCGCGATCATGCCGTGAGCAAACCGGCCAACCGCGATCACGCCGCGTGCCGTGATTCGTTTGCCCGTTTCCGGACACCGGCCGAACGTGTAATGCACCAGCGGCAACGTGCCCAGCATCCGCCTGGTGCGATATTCCGCGAATCGGGCGCCATTAGGATAGACAAACCGCCGCCAAACGCCCCACGGCGTGTCCTCGTAAACGTATTCGATCTTCTCGAGTAATAGATTCTGAGCGGCGGCCATGAGAATGCCCCTCATTGCATTCAAGCAATATTGTAAGTAAGCACGACGGGCCCTAAAGAGATTCGTCGCGCTTCGGCCGATATTGCCGCTCGCTCAAAAGAAAATCGAGCCGTGCTAACTCCGGCAGCCTGGCGGCCAAATGCAGCAATCTTTCGCCCGGCTTATCGCTGCCAGTACCAGCTCTTCGCCGCCGGCTTTTCTTCGCGGGTGCTCGCCAGGCTCTTCGAAACTTCGGTCCGATCGGCGACCTGCCACGGGAAGATCTCGATTCCGCCCGACACACTCACAACCCAATTGCGGCCCGCTTTTACAAAGCTCGCTTGCGATGCCACATGCCGCGGGACCGGATATTCATCCAGCGGTTGGTCGTTCATCAAATTCGGGGCTTCAAACCCGCACTTCTCGTTGAGACGCTCCTTAACAAGCAGCGCCCCAACGACCGCCAGGTCCATCACGTTCCGCAATTCGCCAAAGCTGGAATCCTCGCGGGCCAGTTCTTCGAACTTTTGCGTGAAGGTATCTGCCCATTTTTGGGCCACAGCATCTGGCTTCGCAGAACGCTCTTTCTGCCCCGCGCTGTTGAGAAACTCCTGTTCCGTCATACATTTCACGCCCTGGCCTTTGATCTCCCACGCGAGCCCGTCAACATCGCGCTGCAACGGCTCATAGTTCGGAGCCAACCACCAACGCGGCATCAAACTGTTGGCTTGCCGCCCTTTGAGCAGCGTCAGAAAACTCGGCATGCCATCCACCGGCGCCGGGTCGATGTTCATCGCCAGCCGCTTCATGCGGAAATCCGCCGCCACAATCACCCGCGCAAAATGGCTCGTCCCCGGAATGCCCGTAACCGTAATCGTCTGCGGCCCAACCGCCTCTTCCATTTGCTTGGCCGCCATCTGCGGACCGCTCTTGGCCGAAAGCTGTCCCGATATTTCGCGCATTCGCTGCAGGCCCTCCGGCGTGGGATCGATCGAGCAGCTGATGCCGCTCGTATTGGCCGATTCCGCGACCCGTAGCGCCACCATCAAATCATCAAGCGTCAGCACCGGTCGCCCGCTCGTAGCCCCAACCACATTTCCCCGAGGATCGATTTTCCACCCCTCGGCCGGCCCCGCGAGCACGATGTCGTGCTGTTCCGGATACACCAGCACATACTTCACACGCTGCAAGCCAGCCAGGAAGCGCACGGCATCAGGAATTTGCTTATTCGCGCTCCGCGCCTCGGCAATCGCCGCTTCCAACTGCTTGAGCGATACGAACCGCATCTCCGTCGGCTTGTTCAAATCCTCCGGCACCGGCTGCAAACCTTTTTGCCACGTCGATTGCAGTTCTTTCAGCTCTCCTTGCTGCGGATTCGAAACCACCCCGTCGGTATCGATCTTCACACCGCCGACGCTCGGATTACGAAAGAATTGAGCCTGCGCGGGTCGAGAAGATACGCCGAACGCGATAACCGCCGCCAACGCGACGACGCGAGCACCGATGTTGTTACCGAAAACGCGAACCATGAGATATTGCCTCCGCCGCAGTGCCACACAGCGCAAACGCCGCACCGCCGTCGCTTTTAGGGCCAGCCAATGAAGAAGTTTCCTACTTTCACACTAATCTCTAACTTGTGTCCGTTCAACACTTTTGAGCCTTTACGCAAACACGAATGCGAAACATCCTCCCCGCCAGACCGCGGACAATTCCTCATGTTTTGCACGGCGATGCACCTTTCCGCCGGCCAGTGCCCAGCCACCCCCATTCTCGACCGCTCACGAATCGCCCTAAATCCTGGTCTCATTTGCGGTTCTGTGCGAATCGACTTGAATAGATACCCCTGCGGGGAATAAGTTGGAGATAGGTACAATAACACTGTGCCCCCGGCGTCGCGGACTATTTCAGACGGCCTTTCCACCCCTGATGGCGGGCGACCGCGCGCACCCAATTGCACTCGTCGAAATCGCGATTGGCACGACTCTCCCCACAGTATTCGATGACCGCCTACCTGGTTATTCGCGAAGGCTCGAAATGGACCGACGTTTTTCGTCTGGTCGATGGCGAGTCCATAACCGTAGGCCGGGCTCCCACGAACGCGATCGTCGTCAAAGACGAACGCTGCAGCCGCAACCACGCCGAAGTTTTTCAGTCCCAGGGCAATTGGACTCTGCGCGACCTCGATAGCCGCAACGGCACCCTCGTCGATGGCCAGCGAATTCAGCACGACTACCAATTGCAAGCCGGCGAAATCATCCGCATCGGCAACTCGCATCTGGCTTTCGTCAACGATCTCTCGCAAGCGTTCCCCGATTCGCACTCCGTACTGCGCACTGCGCAAGCTGTCGATGGCGACATCAACGGCGAAAGGACCGTCGGGCCGAATAATGACAACGACAGCGTCCTCGAAACCTACGAGCCCACGACGATCACTCACCGCCGCGGCCAAAGTCGCTTCCTCGAACCGCCCGAAGAAGAAGACGTCGATGTCTCGCTCCCTAAGGTCGGCCGCGCCGCCGCCAATCTTTGTCGCCTCGCATTCGAATTGGCCAAAGCGACGGACGTGATCTCACTCGCCAACCGCGCGCTGGATGGCCTATTCGAAGGCACGCAAGTCGATGCCGGCGCCGTGTTGCTGCAAGCCCGCCGGCCGAACCCCAAGGCCAAATCCGACAATCTCGAAGTCATCGCCTCGCGCAGCGACTCACCCCACCGTTACCACCGCGTCTCGCAATTCTTATCCACGACCGTTATGCGCGATGGCCAAGCCGTGCTCGCGCGAAACGTCATGGACGACAGCCAACTCGGCAGCCGCGACAGCAAAGGCGAAATCCTCGCGACCAGCGTAATTTGCGCACCCATTCGGCGCGACGGCAAGATCCAAGGCGTGATTCATCTCTACTCGACCGACGCCGGCAAACCCACCGATCCCGATGACCTCGAATTCACGCTCGCCGTCGCCGATACCGTCGCCGTCGCTCTGGAAAATCTAAGCAAACAGCAAGAACTCGCCGAGAATCTCAATCAAATCCGCAGCGAAAATCTTCAGCTCCGCGAACGCCTTGGCGTGCAAAGCGAAATCGTCGGCTCCAGCGAGCCAATGAACCAGGTCGCACGCGACATCGCCCGCGCCGCCCCGAGCCGTGCCACCGTTCTCATCCGCGGCGAAAGCGGCGTCGGCAAAGAGCTCGTCGCCCGCGCGGTCCACTTCTCCAGCCCGCGTAGCAAAGGCCCGTTCGTCTGTTTGAATTGCGCCGCCCTTTCCGAAACCTTGCTCGAAAGCGAACTCTTCGGCCACGAGAAGGGCGCATTCACCGGCGCCACCGAGCGCAAGATCGGCAAGTTCGAAGCTTCGAACAAAGGCACACTCATGCTCGACGAAATCGGCGAGATGAGCCCCAAGACACAAGCCAAGTTCCTCCGCGTTCTCGAAGGCCATCCGTTCGAGCGCGTCGGCGGCAGCGAACAAATCAAAGTCGATGTCCGCGTCATCGCCGCCACGAATCGCGACCTCGAGAAAGACGTCGCCGAGGGCAACTTCCGCCGCGACCTTTATTTCCGGTTACACGTGCTCGAAATCATCGTCCCAGCGCTCCGCAAACGAAGAGAAGACATCCCCGAGCTCGCCGAGTACTTCTTGCACCGCTTTATCACCGAAACCGGCAGCAAGGTTCGCGGATTCTCACCGCGCGCGATGGAAGAAATGCTACGCTACCGCTGGCCCGGTAACGTGCGCGAAATGAAAAACGTCATCGAGCGGGCTGTCGTGCTCGCTCGCGGTGACTACATCGATCACGATGACCTGGTGCTCTCCACGCTTCGCACCGCCGGCGACACGGACTCCGGCATCATGGTCAGCGCCAACGGCCGCAGCGAGCCAGCCTCACTCGCGGATATGGAAAAACAGCACATCGTGGAAATTCTCCGCCAAACCGGCTGGAATAAGAGCCGCGCCGCCATTATCCTGGGCATCGAGCGATCCACTCTCGATCGCAAAATCCGCCGCTACGACCTCATCGAAGAGCGACCCCGCGGCGACTAGCGCCCGCAGCGCTCGATTTGTGCCCCGCCTCCCAACGCCCCACATCGCTTGCGGTTTAGCTCCATGTTTTCTCACATCCCTCGCCGCCTCATCTTGATCACCCTCCTCCTCTCGTTCGCAACATCATCCGCACGCGCGAAAGACGATCCCACCCCCCTCTTCCCGAAAGCCCTCGCCCCCGGCGACACCATCGAAATCATCGCCCCCGCAAAATATCTCGACAAAGAACGCATCACCCTCGCCACCAAACGCCTCGAAGAGATGGGTTTCAAAGTCCGCCTCCCCAAAAACATTTACCGCAAGCACGGCTTCCTCGGCGGGTCCGACGAAGAGCGCACCGCCGAAATTAACGACGCCTTCGCCGACCCCGAAGTGAACGCCGTCTTCCCCGGCACCGGCGGCTACGGCACCACGCGAATCGTCGACAAGCTCGACTACGACGTCATCCGCCGCAATCCAAAAATCTTCATCGGCTTTTCCGATATCACCGGCCTGCACATCGCCATCAACCAAAAAACCGGCCTCGTCACCTTTCACTCCCCCGTCCCCGAGTGGGGCCTCGGCAGCGAAGAGCAACTCTCCCCGTTCGCCGCCAAATGGTTCTGGCGGGCCATCCTCGCGAAGAGTTATCGCGATTCACCGCAAGATAAACTCCACATCGGCTACACGATCGAAACCCACGCCAGCGATCCGCCCACCGCCGAAGATAAAAAACTCTTCAAAGACGTCCCCCACCCCGTCACCATGCACGCCGGAAAAGCCCGCGGTCGACTGATCGGCGGCAATCTATCTGTCGTCGTCGCCATGATGGGCTCCCCCTACGAAATCCAAACCGACGGCAAGCTCCTCTTCCTCGAAGACGTCGGCGAAGAACCCTACCGCGTCGACCGCATGCTCAACACGCTCCGCTTGGCGCACAAATTCGAACACGTTTCCGCGGTGATCCTCGGCCAATTCGCCCCGCGAGAAAAGGAGCCCAAGTGGGATAGCGATGAAACCATGGACGAAGTGCTAATAGATTACTTCGCCAAGTCAAAAGTGCCCGTAGTATCGCACTTCCCCATCGGCCACGTCCGCTACAACGCCACGTTCCCCGTCGGCGCAATGGCAGAACTAGATGCCGACGCCCAAACGGTCCGCATCGTCGAGAATCCGGTGTCGCTCCCGTAACTCAGGCTGTGCCTGACAATCCACCGCGACACTCATCCGCCATTCACTGTCAGGCTCAGCCGGACCTACCGCTAGAGCATTTTTAGCAACAGTGTTCCGAGGGGTGCCTAGGGCAACGCCCTAGTTCTTCGCAATCCTCTGGGGCGTTGCCCCAGCCACCCTGCACGCG
>DATBAY010000315.1:0-16288 GCA_036271295.1 Lacipirellulaceae bacterium
CGCGCATTCCCATCTGGTGGCCATCGAGCACCGCCCGCCGCAATAGCCGTTTGACGACGTACTTCTCTTTGTTAGCGCCAGGGTACACGTTCTCGTGCACCGCAAACGTGCACGCGCGAACGTGATCGGTAATCCGCCGCAGCCGCCGGCCATTTTCCGAGTCGTATTCGTACTTTGTGCCGCACACTTCAGCTGCCGCCTTCACGATCGGCAGCAGAATATCGATATGGTAATTCGTCGGCACGCCCTGCAACGTCGCCGCGGTCCGCTCGAGGCCCATGCCGGTGTCGATGTTTTTCGACGGCAGTGGACGCAAGTTATTCGGCGGATCGCCCACGCGATTGAACTGCGTGAACACGAGGTTCCAAATCTCGACCGCCTTCGACCCTTCCGGATGGAAATAAATCTCACTACACGGACCGCACACGCCATCGGGCCCTTGGCTCGGCGCGCTCGCCGGCCAAAAGTTTTCGTCCTCCTCGCATCGCTCGATGCGGTTCGCTGCGAGCCCAATATCCTTCGCCCAAAATCCGGCCGCCTCGTCGTCCTCCTTATATACGGTTACCGTCAATTGATTTGCCGGCAGCCCTAACCACTTCTTATCCGTGAGAAACTCCCACGCCCAATTGATCGCGTCGCGCTTAAAATAATCGCCGAAGCTGAAGTTCCCCAGCATCTCGAAAAACGTGTGGTGGTACGCCGTGCGACCCACGTTATCGATATCGCCCGTTCGCAAACATTTCTGGCAAGTGGTCGCTCGCGTAAATTCAAGCTTCACCTTGCCCAGAAAGTGGTCCTTGAACTGATTCATGCCCGCCGGCGTGAACAGCACCGACGGATCCCACGTCGGCACGAGCACGTCGCTCGCCACACGCGTGTGACCCTTGGATTCAAAAAAAGCGAGATACTTTTCGCGTAGTTCGTCGGTTTTCATCGATAAGGAGGCAGGATTCGGGGTAGGGGGTGTCAGAGTGAGATTAGTAATTTAAGGGTCGCCCGGCCCCAAAACTCACCCTATCGCTTGCGGTTTAGCTCAACCACAGAGACCGGCCAACATCACGCGGTTCGCCCGCGCATCCCAAATATACCGCGACAACGAATTACAGGGCAGGGCGGCGATTGCCGATCTACGTCGTAATATCCAGCGGTTTTTGAGCTCCAATCGCTCGCTTTCCGATTTGCTTGCGGCCCCGGCCGGCTCGGCTAAAATAGATGCAGCAACGATCAATCCCAAATATCCGCGCATCGCGCACCTCTGCCTAATGCACTAAATCTCGCCGTACGTCCGCTATCGCGGACGAAAACAGGGTGGTCAGTTCCACCAGGCGTAGTGCATGTCGTTCGAATCCCCATTAACTCCGCGCGGAGCTCGTTCCTTGAGTCGCATCCAAAAAGTCTTATTGATCGCATTCATCGTCGGCGTCTTCGAGTCGTCGGCAGTTACCCCAGCTTTCAGCTATGTCACCGGCGGCGCGCCTTGGCCTGGCACACCCATCACGATCAAGTACAGCTATGTAAATATGTTCGATGGCGGTTTGCTCATGCCAAATAACACGCCGCTGCCGACTACCGTCATCAAGGGGTCGATCGAAGAAGCGCTGAAGTTGTGGACCACCGTGGTGCCGATCAACTTTGTGGAAATACCCAACGGTAGCGCATCGCAACTTCGCTTTAGCCACATTTATATCAACGGCCCCGACCCGGCGCCGCCCGCCGATCCGATCGCCAAAGCGCAGTCCACTTGCATCGGCTACAGCTCGGGCGGGTGCGATGTGCAATACGACGACAGCGATCGTTGGCAAGTTATCGGCACGCAGCCCATTCCCGATATCCTCGGCGCCTCCGTTCATGAAATCGGTCACGTTCTCGGCCTCAATCACACCGATGTCGTCGGCGCGGACATGTATTGGATCTTCAACCGCTTTAGCGGTCCCGGTACGGCCACATTACAACCCGACGACATCGCCGGCATGCAATCGATCTATGGCGCAGGCGTGGGCAGTTTGACGACGCTCTCCGTCCCGGAACCCACCACAACCCTCCTGGCTATTCTGGGAACGACGTGGTTGCTGCCGCATCGCCGTCGCGCGAAGCGCAGTTAACGCGCCCCACCTCGTGGGGATCGCAAAAAGTTCGGTCGCGTCTAGCGATTCAAGATCGCCGCCATAATTCTTTCGATTGCGCCGCACGCCGACGGTCGAGGCGCCCACACCGCATCTGCGACAAGCCGCGCCCATCTGCGTTCATAAAAAAGCGTTGCGCCATCGGCACGGTCCTTGCAGTTGAGTGCGAACCTCCCTCACTGAAAAGGATCGCGCTATGCACCCGTCACGTCGTAAATTCATCCACGATAGCTCACTCCTGGCCGCAGCCGGCCTCGCCGCCACGCATTCCGCCGTTGCCCAAGCAGAGTCACCACTCCCAACCGCGCTTACGGGTCAACATCCGTCGTTCGAAACGCCGCCCACCAAACGCCGCGGCGATATGGTGTACCGCGAGCTCGGTAGCACCGGCGAGGAAGTATCGCTAGTCGGCCTCGGTGGCTCTCACATCGGTCAGCAAAAAGATCCCGAGGAAAGCATCCGCATCATTCGCACCGCGATTGATCGGGGTATCACGTTCCTCGACAACTGTTGGGACTACCACGACGGCGAAAGCGAACACCGCATGGGCCGCGCGCTCGAAGATGGCTACCGCCAGAAAGTCTTTCTCATGACGAAGATCGATGGTCGCACCAAAGACGCCGCGGCGAAGCAAATCGATGAATCGCTCGAACGTCTTAAGACCGATCACCTCGATCTTATGCAGTTTCACGAAATCATTCAGCTCGACGCGCCGGACCGCATCTTCAGCGAAGGCGGCGCATGGGAAGCAATGGACGCCGCCCGCAAAGCCGGTAAGGTGCGTTACATCGGTTTCACCGGCCACAAAGATCCAATGGTTCACTTGCGCATGCTGGATGAAGCGAAGCAGCATAAGGTGCACTTCGACACCGTGCAGATGCCCGTCAACGTGATGGACGCCCACTTCCGCAGCTTCACGCAGCAAGTGCTGCCGCGACTCATCGAAGAAAAAATCGGCCCCCTCGCGATGAAGCCCTTCGGCAGCCCGTACATCGTCAAAGAAGTGATTCGTAGCGGCGTCGCGACACCTACGGAGCTACACCACTACGTAATGTCGCTGCCGGTTTCTGTGATGATCACCGGAATCGACAGCCTCAAAATTCTCGACCAGGCCATCGAATCGGCTCGCACGTATAAAGCGCTCGATGCTGCGGCCCGTGCCGAACTGGTGAATCGCGTCGCCGACGCCGCCCGCGACGGCAAATTCGAAAAGTACAAGACCACGGCCCACTTCGACGGCACCGCGCAGCATCCGCAATGGTTAGAATCAGCGTGAGCAGCCGAGTCCTCGCGGTGTTAGCGAAGCTTCGCCGTCCATGATCGGGGCTGATCGACCAGCTACTCAGCCGTCGCAAGGATTCATACCACCGCGATCGGTTTCTAAAGTGTGCGATCCGCTCGCAGTACCTCGGCATGCTTGCGCACGGTAAGGCCCGGGCCCTCCTCGCTGATCGCAATCGCCATGCTTATCCCGCATGTTGAGTGAAATGCGCTTCAAAAGCGTAAACCCACCTTTTACGCCGATCACCTGCATTGCGATCGTTATACGTCTCGTGCGGTGGCGATTGCCGCACGGCCTGGAGCACCCCCTGGATTTTCTATAGCGAACAACGCGATACTACGACAATTCGACTATCCACGCGTTCTCGGGAGGGTGTCGTATGTCTTGCAAACGAAGTTCACTTGGGAGCATCGCAATGGTTGCACTCGTCACTGCGGTGGCCATGACGAATCTCACTCGCTCCGCAGCCCCCGCCAACGAGGGCGAACGCGTTTTTGAAATCCGAACTTACACGACCGAGCCTGGCAAACTTCCGGACCTGCTTAAACGCTTTCGCGATCACACTTGCCAGCTCTTTGAAAAGCATGCCATGATCAATATTGGCTACTGGGTTCCGACAGACGGGCCGCGCTCGCAGAACACGCTCATCTACATCCTCGCGCACAAAAGCCGTGACACCGCCAAACAGAGTTGGAAGGACTTCCAGGCCGATCCAGATTGGATCAACGTCAAAGAGGCTTCGGAAGCGAATGGCAAAATCGTAACGAAGGTCGAGTCAGTCTTCGCCGCGCCGACCGATTTCTCGCCAATCAGGTAAGATTCTTAAAAACGCAATGAACGCCAGGCTCGAAAAGCTCGCAGAGTTCGTTGTCGGCACCCGTGATCTAGCCACGGTTTGTGCCCGCACCGTGTTCGGCGTCGTTGCGCCCGCAATCGGGCTCGGTTACGGCATAAGATGTGTCGTTACCCGCCACGCCATGATCATTGGGCGCGGTCCATTGGAAATGGTGGGCTTGTCAGCAGTTGCCGGCGGGGCAGCATATATTTTGGCAAGTGTCGCTGCGTACGTTTACATTTGTTGGGACGACCATACCAAATTCGCCGGCCTGCGCGATTTCACGCTGCAGCTCTTGCTGATCGGAGTTGCGATCTTGTATGCGGCATCGATCAGCCTCGCACTGATATGAACTGCAAGTGTCCCGCTACTTAGACTCTTTCGGAGTCGCGCCTTTCGGTTGCTGGCGGTAAGGCTTTTGAGCTTTGAAGTCGCCCATCGCCTCGTCTCGAAACGCACGATTGTTCGTCGGGTTCATATCGATCGCCGATTGAAGTCGCTTCACCGCATCGTCGAACTTGCCCGCCTCGGCGAGCGCGATCGAAAGTGTTTCGAGGCTGTTATCCGATTTCCAATTCGTCAGTTCGCAGACCTTCGTGGCATCGGCGACGGCTGTTTCGCCATTGCGAATTTTGGCGTCCGAGCACGTCGAAAGCAGGATTGCGCGGTTGGTAAGCGCGAATGTATTGCTCGGATCGATCCGAATCGATTCGTGATAATTCTCGACCGCTTTGTCGTAATTTCCGAGATTAACGTAAGCCCAGCCACGGTTGTTGAACTGCGGCGAGGAATTTGGATTCAACCGAATCGCTTCGTCATAATCCGGAATCGCTTTCTCATATTCCTGGTTGTCCACGAGCGCGACCCCGCGGTTTGTATACGCGTCGGTATACTTCGGGTCGATCTTGATGGCTTCACTGAAGTCATCGATCGCTTTGGCGTAGTCCCCCTTCTGCGTCCACGCATTGCCCCGATTGAAATAGAGGCCCGCGTTTTTTGGTTCGAGTCGGATCGCGTCGCTGTAATCGGCAACTGCGTTTTCAAAATCGCGTTTTACATACCAAGAATTGCCTCGGTTCTGGAAGGTATCCTGGTTTTTCGGATTCAGCCGAATCGCCTCGGTGAAGTCTTCGATCGCCTTGTCTTCGTCATGCTTTAGCGAGTCGCTGACTCCTCGATAGAGATAGCACAATTCATATTTCGGATCGAGTCGCAAGGCATTCGTATAGGCCTCGATCGCTTTATCTTGAATTCCCTTGTATCGCCAGGAATTACCGCAGTTGTAGTACGCCTGCGAGTACTTCGCGTTGAGGCGCACGGCGTTCTCGAAGTCGGGAATCGCTTTATCGTTGTCTTGCTTGTCCTGCCATGTGACCCCGCGGCTGTTGTAGGCCGAGTAATTCTTCGGATCGAGGCGGATCGCCTCGCTGAAATCGGCGATCGCCTTGTCGTACTCGCCGCGCTTCTGGCGACAAATACCACGGTTGTGAAAACCCGCAGACAATTTCGGAGCTTCATTAATCTTATCCGAAAGATACTTAATCGCTTTGTCGGAAGTTGTTACGTCCGCCCGCTTGAGAAATCCCGAGTGGCCTTCGAAGCCCAGCCAGTCGCCTTTCACTTTGTTGACGGTCAGAATATCGCCCAGCTCGGATTCGCCGACGACCTTATTACCGATTTTGTATTTGGCGTCCCACGTGATGACGGTTACTTTCTTCCCAACGAGCGAATCGTCATTGGCGCCGATCGCTACCGGGGCATGAACGCCCGACACCAATACTCCCGTGGCAAAAACGAATAACAAACGGGCCTGACCCGACATATAAACCTCAAATGATTAGATGACCGTATCCGCCCATCACGAATGCGATACAATTGGCTTCGATTTTACGAATCACTCGCCGGACCTCCTATAGAAGTTGCGCGAATCTCTCGCGGAGTTTTGTGACGATTAGCAATCGGTATCGAATGGCCTGGCTAAAGTTAAAGCGGCTCGAAGCCACTTGCCTGCTCGTGGTGGCCGTGATTCTCGCGGCTCCAGCGAGGCAAGCCGCGGCAATTCCTTCCGATGACCTGCTTAAGTCGCTCCACCCGACGGCCGACGTTAACGATTTTGCCGCACTCCTTACGCCGGCCGAAAAGGCATCGCTCGAAGCTCGTTGCCGGCAACTCCGTGAGCGCACCGGCGCGCAGCTCTCTGTTGTGACGCTCAAATCGCTCGAGGGCGGAAACATCGAGGACTTCTCCGTTAAGCTTTTTAAACGCTGGGGGATCGGCCAGAAGGACCAGAAAAATGGCGTGTTGCTCATCGTCGCCATGGACGAGCGCTTGGCGCGCATCGAAACCGGTTACGGAATCGAGCCGATCATTCCAGATATCCTGGCAGCGCGCATCATCGATAATCAACTCAAGCCACAGTTTCGAAATCATCAGTACGAGGCCGGATTGCGCAGCACGGTAAATGCCATTTGCGAGCTGATCGAGAAAGGAACGCCCGCCGATCGGGCGGCACTCGCCAACCAAAGGCCGGATGATTGGTTCACCACGGTCCTGTTCCTATGTATCTTCGTCGGCTTTGGTGGATTTGCACTGGGGCTCGGCTCCGGCATCCCACAAATCGGTTTCGCCCTATTCGGATTGTTTTTCGGCGGTATGGCGACTGCCTTAGGCTACGGCATTGGCGGCAACACATCGCTTGCGATTCATTTGCCGCTTGCTATTATGACCGCGCTCGCCGGATTCAAACTGGCGAAGCAAGGCGGCGGCGGTCCGCGCGGCGGGCGTCGTTACGGAACCTCCGGTTGGAACTGGGGCAGCTTCCCGACTTCGTCCGGCGGTTGGTCGAGCGGTGGATGGTCGTCTGGCGGCGGCGGATTCTCGCAAGATTGGGGCGGCTTCGGGGGCGGTTCCTCCGGCGGGGGCGGCGCGACCGGCAGCTGGTAGTCTGGCGTTTCGCATTCCGGCAACATTACACTGGCGTCGATGGCATCGAAGATCACAAAACCTGAAGAACTTGCCCAGCGGCTAGCGAACTCGCTCGCCGGAAATCTTAAGTGCATCGCGCTGTACGGCTCCGCCGCCGCCGGCGATTTCCTTCCGGGCGTATCAAACTTCAATGTGCTCGTCGTCGCCGATCGTCTCGATGTTGCCGCGCTCAACACGGCGAGCCCGGTCATCAAAGAATGGAGCCAGCTCGGTCATCCAACACCTCTGTTTTTCACCACACAACAACTCGCGAATTCCACCGACGCCTTCCCACTCGAGCTGCTCGATATCCAACAATCACGTCGCATTTTGTGGGGCGACGACCTGCTCGCCGGTTTGAAAATCGACTCGGCCCACCTCCGCCGCCAAATCGAGCGCGAACTTTCTGGCAAGCTGCTCAAGCTGCGAGCCAGGTATCTCACCGCGAAGCACGACCACGAAGCGGCGAGCGATCTCATGCTGCATTCGCTGTCGACCTTCTTGGTCTTGTTTCGCGCGACCCTCCGCTTGTATCAGCCCGTTGTGCCCGATGTTAAACTGGACGCACTCCACGCGCTTGCCAAACACATTTCGTTCGAAACGCGGCCGTTCGAACAGCTTTTCGCTTTGAAGCAGCAAACCGGCGAGTCGCGCAGCAACTTGCCCGATGCCAACTTCGCTGCGTACCTGGCCGCGATCGAACGCGTCACCGCAGCCGTCAACGATTACAACCAACCTAACGAGAAAAAATCATGAGCACCGTAGCCCCCACAGTTCCCGCCGCACCGAGTATGCCCGGCCGCGGCCTACTAATCGGCGGCGGCCTCGTCGCGCTGGCGGTCATCATCGGCCTCTGGTTTGTCAGCGTCGGCAATCGCCTGGTTGCTGAGCAGGAAAAAGTGAAGAACGCTTGGGCGCAAGTCGAAACCGTTCTCCAACGCCGCTTCGACTTGATCCCGAATTTCGTGAACACCGTGAAGGGTTACGCCGAGCACGAAAAGAGTACGCTCGAAGACATCACCCGCCTCCGCAGCCAATGGGGCGCCGCAAAATCTGTCGACGAAAAAGCCGAGGCTGCTTCAGCGCTCGAAGGCGCGCTTTCACACTTGCTCGTCGTCTCCGAAAACTATCCAGACTTAAAAGCCAATCAGAACTTCCGCGACTTGCAAGTCGAACTCTCCGGCACCGAAAATCGCGTCGCTGTCGAACGCCAGCGGTACAACGAAGTCGTCCGCGATTACAACACGATGGTCCGCCAGTTTCCCAACAGCGTCGTCGCCAGCCTGCGCGGCTTCAAAACTGACTTCGCGTATGTCGAAGCACCGAAGGAAGCGCAGACCGCGCCGAAGGTGGACTTCTCGAAGTAGTTCGCCCCTCGCTCGCCGCAAACCTGAAATAAGTTCTCGGGATGAATGCACGGCGGCGTCGCGGCATTTCCAGGCCGAGGTTGCATTTTCACGGCGGAGCTCGGTGATTGCGCACAACGGGGGTTTCGCGCTCTGGCGAACGCTTCCTCTAAACGCGTTTTCGCGGGCCCGCCAATCACCAATTACCCCCAATTTGGCGCCCGTTTTTCGCAAAATGTGCAGATTTTTGCCCAATCCAGCGTAATCGCTGAATTTCGCCGATTTTTCGCGCAACTTTTCGGCCTCCATCGGCAAACCAGTTTTTACGGCGGAGCACGATCCAATATGTGCCCGGCCGTGACTTATTGACTCGCTTCGTCCCGGAATTTGCGTGGTCGGCGCGTCACGGTTGGAATTTTGAACTCGGGGCTTGAGGGCTCGGAACACTCTCAGCACAGGGGACAATTTAAGTGCGGACTGATCAAATTCGGAGCCGTCGCTCCGCTTTTACGCTCGTCGAACTACTCGTCGTTATCGCGATCATCGGCATCCTGATCGCGCTCTTACTGCCCGCCATACAAGCGGCCCGCGAAGCTGCTCGGCGCTCCCAGTGCCTCAACAATATGAAGCAGCTCGGCCTGGCGCATCAGATGTTTCACGATACTTATAAGTATCTTCCAGTCGATATTGAGGGGAACTCGGCTGGTGCGACCGTAGTCTATTTGCAGATCCTTCCATTTATGGAAGGTGCGGCGATCAAGGATCAGTACCACTTCGACGAGAATCCGCAAGACAAGGACAATGTGACTCTTTTAGGCCGCGATGAGCCCATGCTTCGCTGTCCAAGTTCCGACTCTTATATCATGGTCGTCGCCGGCGCCGGCGAAGAAGGCGGCGATCGAAAAGCCAGTTACGGGCTTAACTATGGCTATGGCACATATTCCCAGTTGTACGGACATACACCCGCTACGCTTCCCGATGCACTTGCTCGGCGTGGCCCGTTCTGGGCCGATCCAGAGGATCCAAACAAAGAAGACTTGAAAAAGGATCCAACCTGGAAATCCAAAGGCAAAAGGATGAGTTTCAAGGGAATTGTAGACGGCCTCTCCAAAACCTATCTGCAGTTGGAATTGATTCAGGTCCCCTCAGACACGCCCGGCTCGCAAGATCGTCGCGGCCGCGTTTGGGTCTACGGCTATGGCGCCTGGCAAATAATGACGCGCATGGCGCCGAATTCGTCGGCTCCAGACGTCGGCCTGTGCCTGGAATCGAACAGCTATCTCGCTCCGTGTAAGCGATTGCAGGGTGATGCAGGGGCATCCATCACCGGCTCGCGGAGCAAGCACCCAGGCGGCGTTGTCGCCCTCAAATGCGATGGGTCAACCGATTACGCCAGCAATGACATCGACCTCAATATCTGGCGGGCCACGAGCACCATTGCGGGGGGCGATCCACCGCTCGCCACCGTTGATCCCGAGGGCAACGGGCAGTAGTTCTTTAGATGGGCAATTACAATAGAAGTCTCACCTTTTAATTATCAGGCAGGATTTTATCTGATGTCCCAGCACACCATTCGCTTGCTCATTGCATCGCTTGCGGTCATTACCGCCACGACTGCGAACGCCGTCACCAAAACGCTCCAGACAAACTTTTTCCAGGATGCCAGCCCGGTCGCTTCGCCGTGGTTCAACGTCGGCGTGAATGGCTCACCGGCGTCGTTCACGTCGTCGAACGATATCAATGCCGCACCCGACAGCAAGAGCATCATTTTTAAAGCAGCGAACGGACCCATTCAGGCAGGCACCGTAAGCTCGACAACCGTGAACGGTAACTTCACGATCACCGGAACTTCCACGGCCGCGGGCAATTGGACGGATAACAACGGCATCCCGACCGGCATCATTGTGAAGTTCAACACACAGATTACGTTTTCGGTGGGCGCCGGCTCGCCCGCGGATAGTTACCTCACGCTCTCGAGCACTCCGGATAATGGCCTCGGCATCGCTCAAGGTATCAACAACTCCGGCCAACTCGATGCCGGTGAGGTTCTTGATATCAGTGCCGTCAGCATAACAAACCTCAATTTCTCAGGCAGCGTCGCTGGGTACACCGTTTCCAATGGTAGCGTCGGCAATTTCGCTCCTTACGCACTGCGTTCCGCCGGCAATACCAATACCGATGGGCTCAATGAGAACAGTGAATACGCCGGCATCTACACGGTCCCGCCCGATCCAAGCGGCAAGCCGACCATTGGATTCGGCGGCGCGACCGGTACGACGACCGGCGACAACACGCCTGGCGACGGCACCCTGGCTGGCCACTTGTCGATCGAAAACGGTTTCGGATCCAAACCAATCAATGGCCACACGAATCAGTTCACCGGTCCGACGAGTGACTGGGAGTTCAAAATGCTGACCGGGTCGATGGCTCTCAAAGGCATCGCCTATCAGTACGACGTTAGTTACAACATCTCGCCAGCCAGCACGGGGCCGCTCACAGGCGATTTCGATGGCAACGGCGTCGTCGATGAGAACGATTACGTCCTCTGGCGACATGGCGACACGCGGGCCGATGCAAATGGCGACACGCTCGTTGACCAGACCGACTACGACATCTGGCGCGCCAACTTCGGCAACACCAACGGCGGTCCGGGCGCAGGTAGCAGTCTTGGCAGCGCGGCCGTACCGGAACCAACCAGCATTGGGCTCATGCTCGTAGGTTTGCTGATGGCGTGCTCGCTTCGCAACACGGCTTCGCGTGTTTAACGATCGCCTTACACGATTCGTTGATTCTAATTTTTCAGTGAGGCGTTGATCGGCAAGTTCGGTCAACGCCTCACCTTTTGCAGGGTTGTTACTCAATACGCTGGTAGTTGCCGCCGCGTCGTCGGCGGTTTGCGCTGGCTACGATCAGCCCTGCGACGGCAAGTGCTGCGGTCGCCGGTTCGGGGACCACGATCCTCGTTCCATCGAGGCCGATCGATGTATACGGCCCGGCGATGAATTGGTCGACCGGCTGCTGAGTCACTGGGTTCGTATAGATTTGGTGTTCGAACGCCGTTTGAGTCGGCGGCAAGTTCACTCCCGTCGGGCTGTTCGCGCCCGTCGTGCCGAGAAATGTATTGAATGAATTGCCGGTCGTGTCGGGTGCAAGTCCGATCCAATAGTTGACGCCGGTCAGGCCGCCGGTGAGCACGAGTGGCACGGGCAAGTTCACCTGCACGCGTTGCGGTGGCAGACCCGGGTTTGAGCCGTTGATTGGTCCGCCGACGCCTGGCGTGATCGTTACCGGCAGTTCGTCGGAGGCGAGCAAAACGCCGCCGGCGCCGTTGTTCATTCCGGTGCGAATCTCATACACCGCGTCGCCAAAGGCGCTACCGACCGGCAGGCCAAACTCGCCGAACACGTCGTTGATCGTGTACGTGCCGCCGGCGGGCACGAAGAAGTTGTCATAGCCGACAACCGTTAACTTAACGCCGCTATTATCGATCTGATCTTCGAGCGCACCGCCGCTGACCGGGTTGCCGCCGTAGAAAATCACGGCTGCGTTGGCAGAGCAGGGGAGAGAAAAAACGAACAGGCCGGCGGCCACTAGCATCTTCTTGGCGAACAACTGCATTAGAACTCCTCCGGCGACGGGCACGCTTGCCCGACGCAACAAATGAAACGACTCTTCCCCTCGCGGTACGAGTGTAGTTACAGCGCGGCGCATGAGTCAAACACGTCGCGACGAATTCGCGGCGCACCTCGCGCCGTAGCGTGCGATCGGCGCACGACGTCGTGACGCGCGCGATCGCTCGCGTCAAATTGTCGGTGTGTGGAAGTTGTTAGTCGTTTGTCGTTGGGCATGAGTCGTTCGTGGTCGGTGGTTATTGGTGAAAAACAGTGAACACGATTTTTTAATACAAAATTCGCGGAGTCTTAGGACGCTCGCGCGAGAGTTCGCACGACAAAAGTAGATGTTCGTCGAAGTGGGGCGTTTGAGAATGCATGAATATTGGGACTTAGTCGTGTGCGGGAGGCGGGTTTGTTCCAAAAATGCCGGGGCGTTGGTTGTTGGGTTTTAGGAGTAAGGGACTCCAACAAAACTCCCCTCTCCGCCGGGGAGCGAGCGAAACGGTAACTACGCCGGGGCGGTCATTTCACGATGGGCTTTCCACAAAAATTCTGTGGGAGCGGTCTCTGACTGCGATAACGGGTTGCCAACGTTACCAAGGTGTAAAGTTGCGCTAAACCGACGGCGGAGACGCCTCCCGCAAAAAGACTTTTCGTGCGAAGCCTTTCGCGATGTGTACATTTGTGCACGTAATGGCCAAAAACAAGTAAGGAACCCCAACAAAAACCCCTCTCCCTTTGGGAGAGGGCGGGGGTGAGGGCGCCCTGCCGCCGGTTTTGTTGGAGCTCCTAAAACCTTATTGATGGCTGCGCAGTCCATGAGTCCATCCGTCAACTATTGGGGGCTGGGGATTGGGGACTAGGGCCTAGAATTCCAGCCCCCAGTTCCTAGAGCATTTTTAGCAACGGTGTTCCGTTGGGTGCCTAGGGCAACGCCCTAGTTCTTCGCATCACTCTGGGGCGTTGCCCCAGCCACCCCGTACGAGAACTCGAAAAACGCACTAGCCCCCAGCCTCGTATTTCTAATTTCATGGCGCATTAGCTGCGCAGATATCCATCGCAGCGTTTCGCCTTTTTTTGGCGGAGCAGCTACGCCACTTCTTTTGACTCGAGCGACGAACTTTGATCGCTCTGACTTCGCAGCTATCGTCTATGTCAGATGAGCCACGCAGAGGTGGAGCGATGGTAGCGCGATGTAGACGCTCTTACCGTAGTGTTTGACGCGACAGAATTCTGTCGTGGCGAACGCTGATGCATCGCGCTGCGTGTTGCGCGAACTATTTCGCGCCGAATCTTGTCGATCGCAAAAAGCCATCATCCAGTTGTATCGCGCGATCGTACCACTCTCGCCCGGAGCGCGGGGTAACCGCTGCGCACTTCGGTAGCTTTTAGCACTCTTTGGACATCGCTGTCGCGCACAATTGAGCCGATTTCGGACAACGAAGAGATTGTTGTTCACGCTGGCAGCTAAAAAGTCGAAATGGCATTCAATTTCGCGCGTTAAGGACCGGCATTCGCAATAGGGCGGCGGACCGCATCGCGAGGCGGCGGTGTTGTGGAACAAACTCGAATGGAGAACGCCAATTATTCGCACCCGGTAATTTGTCGGTTCGTGTAGTTTAACCTTGAAATCTGTCTTTTGGAGTTTTTATGAATTTGAAAATGTGTCGCATCGCAAAAGCTATGACCGCTATTATTATTTCAAGCGCCTTTGCCTCGGTTGCCGGTGCGGAGTCCATCTATGCGCTATTGAATAACGATCCCTCGGAAGGGCAACGCTTGGTGACGTTCGACTCGGCGACCCAGGCCGTCACGTCGAACGTGCTGCTGCAAACCGCGAGCACGATCAGCCCGCTGGCCAGCATCGATGTGCGTCCCGCCACGGGCCAGTTGTACGGCTACGACGCCACGGGTCGACAGCTATACACAATTAATCCAGCAAGCGGCGCGCTTTCGGCCGTCGGCGCGCCTTTGCCATCGGGCAACTTTGGCACGATGATCGATTTCAATCCGGTCGATTTGGTTCGTCTTGTGGGAACCAACAATTCGAACTTACGGATCGACCCATCGACGGGCGCAATTGTCGGCACCGATACGAATCTTGCGTACTCTGCAGGCGATTCGAATGCAGGCGACACGCCGAACATTCGTGGCATCGGCTACACGAACAGCGTTGCCGGCGCTTCGACGACGCAACTATACGACATCGACGTCGACAACGACGTGCTCGTGACGCAAAACCCGGCAAACTCCGGAACGTTGCAAACCGTCGGCGCCCTCGGCGTAAACCTGAACTCGGGCCCGTTTGGTTCGTTCAACGGCTTCGATATTTCGGGAGCGACCGGCACGGCCTATCTGACGGATGGCCAGTTCGGCGGCGCTTCGAGCTTTTACACAGTCAATTTGACGACCGGCGCGGCGACATCGCTCGGCGCCGTGAGCGGTTTGCCCGCTGGCCGCACCGTGGCAGCGATTGCCGTCGGTTCGCCCGGGTCAGTTCCTGAACCCACCACGTTGGTTTCGTTGGCGATTCTGGGCGCGATCGGCTGCGGCGCTCGACGCCGCATGATCGCGGCATAGCCAGAACGACCGACGTTCCAACGGATTTAACTCCTGTCGACTGGTTCGACAGGAGTTATTTTTTTGTTTCGAGCAGTTTTTGGAGCGGCTCTTTGAGATGGGGAGCTGGCGACGTTCGAAACGATTTCACATGGCCAAAAACAAGTAGTGACCTGAAAAAATGAAGTGGAAGTTTCAACGGCCAATTAGATGATTGGAAGCGCCCTTAGCGATCCAGGTCGGCTAGCCCTAGCATTAGGGCTGTTGCCGCCTCTCTTGTAGAAAGCGGCGGCCTTCGGATTTAATGGATTCCGGGTTCCACACTTCTTCTTCGCCCCGATCGATTGCGGCGAAGCCTTCTTCGAGCTTCACGCGGACGTACTTTTCCTCGAGCTCTGGAAACTGGCCAGCTTTCAGGAGCAGATAGGTTTCGCGCGTTTTGGCATCCTCGATATAGAGGGGCTGGCCGGGATGGTCTGCGAGGGCGGCTCGTTGCTCGGGCGTCAGTTGCGGATGAGAGGTTCCATAGCGTTAGTTTATCACCGGGGGACGATTAATCCACGTCCAACCGCAAGGTGCGTGCAGGGGAAGACACTGCTGGGCAATTCCGCCAGGGCGGATTCCAAGCAACCAGCAGGGGCACCCATTAGCCGGCATCTCGCGGTGCTCAATCGATTTCCCAACCGCCTCGGCGATTCGCTGAGATCCCTAGGGGGCCGGGGGCGTATTCGCCCCGGGTAGTCGCACGAGGGCATTGAGCAAGGAACTTCCGTTATGCAATGGAAAGGCGTCCGCCGCACTCGTTAAGCGACATCCCCCGGCGAGCGCAACGGCAGCTACGTTCGGGCGGTTATTTCACTGATGTGTACATAAGTATATGTAGTGGCCAAAAACAAGAAAAAAGTTTTGCCCTTACGATTTAGTGGATAAAAGCTGAAGCCGAGGAGATTACGGGAGGAGGAACTGGAATTCAGTCTCGATTTCCCGGCCCGCCTTCGTTTGTATTTAGTGACTTACGAAAGGTTTTCTGCACGCGTACGTTACAATTGTCATCAAGGCCCAGTCCGTCCAGAGTGGGCACGCCGTCGTGAGACCACGTGTATTTTTCTTGGGCACTTGGCTTAACGCCGACTGGCCCGATTTTATAGAAAAGATTTAAAAGGGCTAGCCGAACCTGTGTCGCAGAAGCATCTGCATGCCCTTCGCAGTGCCGCTTCGCGACGTTTAGAAAGGCACTCTTTTTCTGATAATGCTCAATGAAAAAACGCTCACACATAGTGTGAACGTCCTCGTCTGCTAGATCTTTCAGTTCAAAAGTCGCTTTCATTCCACGTAACAACTGCGCGCACTCAGCGACGAGTGGTTCAATTCCTCGCCACTCATCAGCTATAGCTGTCAAACGACCTGCCGAATACTTTGACTCCGCAGTCAAAATCATTTGGCGCGTAATTCGAGCATTATCGGATGCTTGTTCAATGCATAAATTGAAGAATTCAATTATGTCTCTGGGACGCAAAAGAGTACGATCCAGCATGTACTGGATTCCAGGCATTCCAGCGACGGGT
>DATBAY010000316.1:0-1914 GCA_036271295.1 Lacipirellulaceae bacterium
CGACGTATTTGCGGCGGCCACCAAGCAGGGCACGCCCACGGCCGACTGCCTTTACAATTTGGCCCAAGCTTATGTAGCGGCAGGCGATATCGAGCAAGCGACCGCCACCGCCCAACGTGCGCTGGCTCTGGATGGCGGCCATCAGCCGAGCCGCGAATTGCTGGCGCAATTGGCGGCCAAGACCACACCAAACGGCATCCAGCGGCGATGACGGAATAATCGCTACATCCCGCCGGGGAGGATTGGGCGTCCGGATTATTTGCTGGCGGGTCGTTTGTGACGTATCTTTTGGCGGGCACTCCCCTGCCCCGCCATCCCACCGCTATCTATCGTCAGGAGACGACTCATGTCCGCGACAACCGCGTTCGCCTCGAATACTTTCACCGATCGTCGCGGTCCGATACAGGCTGGCGACGAGCCTCTGTTCGAACGGCGGCAGTTCGCGAATAGCTATGACGAGCTATCTCCGGAGGCCGCAGATTTAGCGCGTGCCATCGACGGGTATAAGGTCCAGCATCGCCGCCGGTTCGTAACGTTCGAAGAAATGCTTTCCGTCATTAAATCGCTTGGCTATTCCAAGTGATGCGCCGGGTAAGCTGCCCTTCTTAAGCCGCCGATCGGTGGACTTTTAAAAAAAACGTCGCTAACCTTCATCGGCGGGGCCAACGCGGTTCGTTGCCACGTCGAACACATCGATTGCGGGCACTAACATGGCCCAGGCTGCAAATCCGTACGTGACTACGGTAAGCAGAAACACGGCTCCAAAATTGCCGATCAAAAAATTCGTGATTGCGGTAAACGTCGCAAACGGAGCGGCACAGGCTACGACCGAGAGCGCGGGAGAGTTGAGCCGCCAGTTGAGAGCAACATACAATCCGACACTGCCCCCGGCGATAAATCCCAGAAAGGTCGTGAACTGATAATCGAACGAGTTGCTAAATGCGAGCATGATTCGCATACACGACGCGACACCTAAGAAAAGAAACAATATCGTTCCGATGCTCGTCGCGATTGCCGTGCGTGAATTGCCATAATTGATTCCCATGTGCAAGCCGAGCATCGCGGCAAATGCGTATAGCGCGGCAATCCCGCAAAGCAAAAACG
Organism: Lacipirellulaceae bacterium; assembly: GCA_036271295.1. Lineage (GTDB taxonomy): Bacteria > Planctomycetota > Planctomycetia > Pirellulales > Lacipirellulaceae > JABDGM01. Next base: position 1,105 of record DATBAY010000316.1, read on the forward strand.
TCAGGTTCTCCGTCGAGATGACCCCCTCGAACCAGATGTAGGCGCAGAGGGCTACCGGCAGCAGTACCATTTCTTTGGCGTTGTAAAAAGCACCTCCGAGCTTGCCGAAGACGATCTCCTTGGGCGAAAGATCAGTTACCAGCAGCAGGTCGAGCGCCCGGCTGTCTCGTTCGTTCGTGAGCGAAGTGACTGCCAGCGCATTGAGCAGTATCAAGCCCACGACGAGCAAAGTTACAAGTGGTTTCGCTTCGGCAGGGATCGCCTGCTCGGCCGTCGAGTGTGCGTGCACCTGCAAGACTAGCGCGGCGGCACAGATGGCAAAGACGGCCCAGTAGGCAATCCGAATGACAATGATCCGCTTACCATAGGCCCAGGTTCGGATTTCACGCCACAGCACCGGATTGTCCCAGACCCGGCGAGCTCTACCTCCCGTGCCGTGGATTAATGCGGCCGTTCGCACGCTACCTGGAGCGGCGCCCGCATCAGTGCCCTCGGAGATCGTGTTTTCGTTACTTTGGGGAATGAGCTCTTGGCGGGGGTTCCAAATCCGGACGCGAAGAATCGCGACCACGTTGAGAACGGCAGCGATGCCAATCGAGCTCAGCAAGAAGGCGATAACTGGATCGTGAAGGGCTTGGGTCGCCGACGTCGTCGGGAACGCCGGGCGCGCTGCTTCCTGGACAGCTTGCCACGGACTCATTGCGATGGCCCACGATTGGACGGGAATATCCAGCCAGGCGGCGCTCGTCCCGCGCGCCGCGATAATCTCCCAGCCAATTAGCCACAGGACCAATAGGAGGATCGTCATTG
>DATBAY010000317.1:0-2680 GCA_036271295.1 Lacipirellulaceae bacterium
ACCAGCGACGTGCTCAAGCCGAAGAAGACATTGACGATCGCGCAACACACCAAGCCAAACGGCATGAACCAGCGGGCGTTTAAGCGATCGCCGAAGAAACCGTTCACGAATTTCGAAACGCCGTACACCAGGCCGTGCAGCGTGAGGAACAGGCCGAACTGGCCCTTGGTGATGCCGAGCTTATCGTACATGACGGGCGCCGCCACGCTGATGTTCTTGCGTACGAAGTAGAACATTGCGTAGCCGACGAGTGCCGACAGCAGAATACGCGACTGCCAGTATTTGAACGACCTGGCACCGGCATCCGGCATGATTACTTCGCCTTGCTGAAAACCTGGTCGAGGCAATGATCCCAGATATTCGCGCGGCGAATCAGATCGAAGATCGTGAACCGCCGCCGAATGTGATATGCCTTGCGGAAGCTGATCCGCAGGCGCTCCCGCGAAATGCCGATGTCTTCCGATCGCACCGGGCAACCCGCGGCCTGCAGCATGTCGTGCAGCGCGTCGACCGTCAACATCCGCTGCGAAAGCCGGCCACGAATTTGTGGCCAATCGTGCTTCAGCTGTTCAAGTTGCTCCCGCAGCGCCGCATGATCGATATATTTCGTGGTGCTTTCCAGAATCGCTTTCTGGCGCAGCTCTGGAATCTCGAATAGCATTTCAATTTCAGCGTCGTTCTCGGCCTGCGTCGGCCACGCCTTCACAGCCGCGTCCACATCCAGCTGCTCGAAATCGCGCGCCAAGACAGCCTCATACAATCCGAGCGACGCCAACGATCCAATCCCAACCTTAAAACCGTGCGACGGCGTAATACCGCGGTACGTATGATGCTCCATATCCCACAGATGGCTGAATTGGTGCTCCGCGCCAGAAACCGGCCGACTCGAACACGATGCCTGCATCGCAAAGCCCGTGACCATCAGCGCCAGCGTCAACCGCCGCGTAACTTCCAAGTCACGCCGCTTGACCCCGGCCGCATCGCTCATCCATACATCGAGCCGCGACTGCACCATCTCCCAAATTTCAGGATCGACCGCATCGATGCCGAGCGAATCTGCCAGCAGCCAATCCAAACCGGCGGGTACTTTCGCTACGAGATCGGCATACCCCGAAGCGTTTAATCCTTCGGGCGCAGCCGCAATCACGTTAAGGTCGGCCACTACGCCAATCGGCGCGGGGCAATCAAACGTTTGCTTCGATCCCTCATGTGTAATCGAAGCGCCAAAGGCCGTATAACCGTCCATCGAAGCGGCCGTCGCGACCGACAGATACTGCCGACCACTTAAATGCGAGGCCAGCTTGGTAAGATCATTGATCGATCCCGACCCCACCGCGACTGGAATAGCGTCATTGTCTTTTAGCGCATTTTGAATCCGTGTGACGTAGGAGTACTCGGCATACAGCCCGCGGGCTTCCATCACGAGCGGCTCAAGGCACTTTCGACCGCTCGCTCGCAGCAATTCTTGAACGCCTTTGCCTGCCGCGGCAAATGTGTTGTCATCCGCAATGACAATGCAAGGTGACTCGCCAAATAATTCGCCGAATACCGTCGGCGCCTGCTGGTTGGCGCCGGCGGCGACGACCAGCTTGCGCGTGTCGCGCGCCCGGCGCAGGGCCGACTCCACTAGTGCATCATCCGCGCTCATCCGCTCTCCGAAACCTGTGACAAGCCTGTTATTGGTTCGCCGTCTTCTCGCGAAAACTCTTCACGGCAGCGAGCGTTACCTCAGGATAATCTGTCGCGAATGACTCGGCCCCCAGCTCCAAGCATTTTTCGTACGCCCGCGGATCAGAGCATTCCCACGGCAACGCCTGAAAGATCACGCCATGCTCCTTCAATTCTTTCGCAACACTTTTCAAAAAACCCGTGCTCACCTCGAACGGCTCCTCCTTATCGAGATCCTTAACGTGCACATGGATCTGCAGGAATGTGATCCCCTCGAAATTGTTCTTGCGCGCCGCGTCCACTTTCTTCGTCAGTTCCTCTTCGGTCCCACCGTTCCAGAGCAGCGTCGGCGCTTCTGGAATTCGCTTCTTCCAATCTTGCAGCAGGTTGTAATGAGTCGACGTAAAAATGCCCTGCCGCTCGACGCCATACTTATGCACAAGCTCCGCCAGCTGATCCATGTCGACCGTCTTGATATCGAGATACAGCATTCGCTCGGGATGTCCCTGCATTTCCGCAAACAGCGACGACACCAGCGGAATCCGCTCGCCCGCGTATTGCTCGCCGCGGAACGACCCGACATCCAACTTCTCTAATTCGTCATACGGCAACTTCTCGACGCTCAGTTTCTTTGTCTTTTTATCCGCGTTCGAAGGCACGCGACCTAGATTGGTGTCATGGAAGCAAACAATCTGCTTGTCTTTCGTAAGCCGCAGATCGACTTCCGGCGTCACGCCATGCTGCCACGCCCACTCGGCAGATTCGAGCGTGTTCTCTGGCATCGCGATACCAGCACAGCGATGTGCTTGAATATTAAATGGCTGATTTTCCACCGCCGCGACTGCAACATCCGCGATCGTATCCAGCGCGAATAAGACGGCCCCCAGCGCCAACGCCCATCGATTCATCATGACCCGCCTTCCTCGAAACAAAATTTAGCCGCCGGTCAATGACCGGCGGAGCCTTGCCGACCGAACGCCAATTATCGCCACCCTATTCCAAAACAACAACT
>DATBAY010000318.1:0-2137 GCA_036271295.1 Lacipirellulaceae bacterium
TCGAATCCAGCTGCGAGAAGGAACGGCGCATGTCCGATGACTCCCCGACGGAACAAATTCACGAGGATATCATGGAGCGCGCCCACGAATCGCGGCATTCGTGGATCAATTGGGCAGCGGCGACGGCGGCGGTGCTCGCCGCTTTGGCGGCGGTCAGCGGCGAGCTGTCGACTCGCTATTTGACGGTATCCGGGCGCGACCAAATTCAGGCCAATGATCATTGGGGCCAGTATCAGGCGAAAAGCATCAAAGCGAGCGTGCTGCGGACCAAGCTGGAATTGCTTTCCGCGCTCGATAAACGGCCAGCTGACAAGGACCGCAGCAAACTGGAGGAATACGAACACGATTTGGACGGGCTCAAGGAGCAGGCCGAGCATCGCGAGTCGACTTCGGAAACGAGTCTCGCGCGGCATGAAGGGATCGAGCGAGGAGTGACGCTCTTTCATATTGGGATCGCGGTCGTTGCGATCGCCGTCTTAACGCGCCGGCAGTGGTTCTGGTACTTGTCGCTGGTCTCCGGCCTGGTGGGGATTATCTTTCTCGTGCAAGCATTTTGGCCTTAATTGCGCTCGCGACGAATGCAGGCCGGGGGCGAAAAATTTGCGTTCGGCGGCGTCATAATAACGGGATGGGCGAAGCGTGATTCGCATATCCGAGATTCTTTCGGTCCCGGCAAATATTCCGCTTTCTGCGGCGAATACTTAGACGCTGACCAATTCTACGAAGATTTCCGTCGCGAACCGCTAGGAATATGCGCTCGATCTAGCGGCGCAATGTAAATGTTCGCATGGGCACCGACATTGAGGACTCCAATGACAAAATTCAATGCTATCGCGGGCGTCGCAGTCGCCGCGTTCTTCGCGGTATCCACTCTGTATACCGTGCATGAGATCGTAGGGCATACGCGCGTGGAATCGTCGCGAGTGCTGTTGGCTGGCCGCGCCGATGGCGAACAGTGGCAGCGCGTGTTGTTGGGCGCTCGCGCTGCGGCTAAAGACTATGGCATTGAATTGAGAACCGAGACGCCGCCAGCCGACGCCACGGCGGATCAACAATCCGCGTGGCTGCAGAGCCTTAGCACTTCGGGCTGCGACGGCGCTGTTGTCGTAATGGAAGACTCGACTTCCTCGGTAGACCTGATCGATGACTTGGCAAAGCATACGAAGCTCGTGACCGTCGGTAAGGATACGGAGAATTCGAGACGATTGTGTCATGTCGGTTTTAATCAAATGGGCGCGGGGTCCAAGGTGGCGTGGATGGCGCACCGGGAGCTGTCGCGCGAAGGCAACGTGGTCCTGCTCACGACCGAGGCACCCGACAGCCAAGGTGAAATCGTTCGCCAGCGATTGGCCGGCTTTCAAGATGGATGGGAGACAAGTTGCAACGCCGTCTCGCATCACCCGCTCGTAACGGTGGCCGTTGGCGATGGTAGCGGCCTGTTGCAGGCTTTGGCGAATCCGAAGTCGGCGCTCATCGTTGCGTTCGACGTTGCAGCTGCCGAAGCGGCGATCAAGACCATGGTCTCGCAACCCGCGTCGGAGTGCATCCCGATCATCGCGCTTGATTCGAGCGATTCGATCCTCGACGCGATCGAAAGCGGTCACGTGTCGTTGGCCCTGTTCAACGACGCGTACGAAGACGGCTACGAAGCGATTGGGCGGGTGGCAAAATACAGCCATGACGACGAATTGTCATTGCCCGCGCCGGGTTGGGGGAGTTCGTTGCGGTGCGGTGAAATTGTGCGGAAATCAAATGTGGCCGACATCCGCTCGCGGCTGGCGACTCCGCTGAACGCCGGCAGCGAACCACCACAACTGCACTTGTCGTCCGCGGAAGTCAACGCTAGTCTTGTCGGCCCTTAGGGGTTCGCGTTGCAGGACTTTGCAAGGCTTCGCTGCCGACATCGGTTGCAACGTTCTTGTCCGCGGCACGCCGCCCGGCAAGTTTGCAATCGATCGCGACAGCGGGGAGGAACGCAACGATGGGGGTGGACGCAAACTCACGCCGACCCGAGGAGATCGTTTTAGTTTGCGCCGCGGATGACGCGTACGCGCTTCCCCTCGCGGTGACGATTCGATCGCTCGTCGATCATCTGGGCAAGCTTCGCCGCGTGCGATTGTTCGTGCTCGACGGTGGA
>DATBAY010000319.1:0-9022 GCA_036271295.1 Lacipirellulaceae bacterium
AAGTCCGGCCAACGGCGCGCTACCTCGGGATCGTGCAGCGACAAATAGGAAAGCTTTCTCTGACAATCCCACCACGGCAGCCGGCGAATTTGGGCTGTGCAAATGCGGCAATGCCCATCGTAGATAACGACATCGCTCCCGGGCCGCTCCCCCGGCGGCGTCAAAAGTGGAGGCGAAATCGGCAGTGCGGCCACGATATCCATAGTTCCGTACTTGTATTGTACCTCTAATCGATCGCTCAAGCAGGCCTGCCGACCATCTGCAATCCTTTGCCCGTCTTGCCGGTCGCCTCCATGCCGCATCTCATCTCCGCTTCTGAAAGTGACGCCGCGGCATTTCCGCACTATAATTCGAAGGTTGGCATCCATCTCCCGATCATTTCTAGGGGACCTCGTCATGGACCAGCTACAACAGCAAGTCGCACGAGCCCGACGTCGGCTCATTACAGAACAGTTTTTGAGCCGCTTGGTGTGGTGTCTCTTGGCCGGCCTCATTCTTGCGGCCATTGCGGTCGCGATTCCGCGCTTCATCGCCCTTGCCGGTTTGCCGGAGCGCTGGGATCTCATGTGGCTCGCTGGCAGCGTGGGCGCCGCCTTCATCGCGGCGATCGGGTGGACCATCCTCTCCAACCGCAGCCCGCTCGATGCCGCAATCGAAATCGACCGCCGCTTCGACCTCCGCGAGCGGATCGCGAGCAGTTTGTCGCTTTCGCCAGAACAACAAACCAGCCAGGCCGGCCGCGCGGTAGTGAACGATGCGCTGCGCGCCGTTGGCCGCATCGACGTCGACGACAAGTTCCGCATCCAAGTCGGCAAGCGCGCGCTGTGGCCGCTCGTCCCCGCGGCGGTTGTGTTCGTGCTGGTCGCATTCGTTAACAATCGGCCCGCAGCGAGCAGCCTCGAAGAACAAGCGACAGCGAAAACGGCCGAGAACACGAAAACGGCTCTCGAATCGTTGCGCAAAAAAGTCGAAGAGCAACGGCAGAAGCTCGACAAAGACAAAGACCTCGAAAAGGCGAACGGCCTCTTCAAACAAATCGAAGAAGGCACGCGCGAACTGACGCAAAAAGATAAGGTCGATCCCACCAAGGCGGCGGTGAAGCTCAACGATCTTGCCAAGCAATTAGAGGAGCGTCGCCAACAACTGGGCGGCAAAGATGGCCTTAAAGAGCAGTTCCAGAAAATGAAAAACCTCGGCGCCGGCCCCGCCGATAAAGCCGCCGAAGCCATGAAACAAGGCGATTGGAAGAAGGCTCTCGAGGAAGTCGAGAAATTGGCCAAAGACCTCAAAGAAGGCAAGATGGATGCCGCCAGCAAGGAGGCGCTCGAGAAACAAATCGCGCAAATGAAAGAAAAGCTCGAAACCGCTGTCCAAGCGCATCAACAGGCAATGGAAGAGCTCAAGAAGCAAATCGAACAGCAAAAGAAACAGGGCGATCTTGCCAAAGCCGGCGAGTTGCAAAAGAAGTTAGACCAAATGCAAAAACAATCGCAGCAGCAGATGAATCGGCTGCAACAGCTCGCGCAGAAAATGGGAGACGCGCAACAGAGCCTCAAGAAAGGCGACGGCCAAAAGGCCTCGCAAGCCATGTCGCAAATGGCCCAGCAGCTCGACCAAATGCAGAAGGACGCCAAGGAGATGGAAAACATCAGCATGGCTATGGACCAAATCGAAATGGCCAAGGATGCCATGACTTGCAAATTCTGCAACGGCGAGGGCTGCGAACATTGCATGGGCAGCCTGAGCCTCAACAATAAGCCCAATCCGAACGGTAAGCCCGGGAAAGGAATGGGGCAAGGCAAAGGCAACGGCACGCGGCCCGAAGAACAAACGGCTACGAATCTTCGCGATAGCCAGGTGAAACAACAAACTCGCAAGGGCGCAGCGACGTTCGGCGGCCTGGTGGATGGCCCGAATATCAAAGGCGATGTTGGACAGAGCATCAAAGAGGAAATGGCGACCTTAAACGCCGGCCCGGCCGATCCGCTCACCAGCGAACGGCTCCCCAATAGCCGCCGCGAGCAGGCCGAGCAGTATTTCCAAATGCTGCGCGACGGAAAGTAGAACTGGGCCCTCGTACGACAGATCGGCGCTAAGTCTTTGCGTCGCAGCGTTTAGCTCCGCTCGGTGCCTCCGATCGCGCTAGACAGCCAAAAGGCAGTTGGCGTAAAGTGGTGAAACTCTGCGGGCGGACATCCCTGCGGTGTTTTCCCCATGTTATTGAACTCCTTGCTGGTTCCGGCACTCGCAGCTTCGTGTGAGAACCGGGTAGCCTTACCCGCCTCCAGCGATTTCGGTTGAGTGGCACATCGTCAACTGCCACATCGGAAAGGACCTCGTAATGCACTTTGGAAATAGCACCAGGATGGTTGATAAAGGGCGTGCCGCCGGTCTTATCGCAATTGCGGCAATGGCAGGAATGGCGTTGGCCCAGGCGCCGGCCTCCGTTCGTGCCGACGACGATCTTGCGACTCAAATCGAACAGGCTCGCAACGACTTCAAACCGGCTACCGAGGAGCAAGTCAATGGCGCTCGTGCCGACCTTAAGTCGCGGATGAACGAGTTGGAAAACTTCGTCCAGCCGTCGTCGAAAAATGGCGCGCGGTGGCTCCGCTATCTTCGCTGGGATGATCTGAAACAAAACGTCAATTCGAAAGAGACGAAGGATTTCGATCCCCTCAACACATCCCTCGAAAAGCTCAATCGCAATCTGACGGGCTTAGATCGACGCCCCTTCCGACGCCTGGCCAGGGCGCTGAGACACTATCGCAACACGCTGGCAGCGTCCCAGTGGTCGAACGACCTCTTCGCCCAACAACTCGATGAGCTGGCAAAGGCGGTCGCCGACTATCGTAAAGACGCGTCCGACAAGAACGCGGATACGGTGCATCAGAAAATCGTCATGATCGATACCACGGAGCGGGCCCCAAAAGTGCTCTCGGCCATTCGTGACGATTTGGCCAAGCCCAACGTGTTCGTAAATGTTTCGACCGACTATATCTCGGCCGGTGCGAACCGAATCGACCGTTGTGAGCCGGTGACCGATTGCATTTTGGGCACGAACATTCACGGCACGGCCCACACCGATGGCTTCGTGAAAGTCGTCTCGGTTGAGTCGGCCGACAAGGCGGTGTTGGAGCTGCGATCGTCGGGCCACATTTTTTCGCAAAATGTCGGCTTCAATGGGCCGGCGGTGATCAACAGCACTTCGGATTCCGATTACAACGCTACGAAACGCGTGGAGTTTAGCGATCCCGCGTTCACTTCTCAGGCGTCGTGGGTCGGAGCAACAACGGATACGCACGTTCATTCGATCGCCAAACAGGGCGGCGGGCTGGGCAGTCGGCTGGTCTCGCGGATCGGCTGGCGGAAGGCGTCGCAAACCAAGGGCCAAGTGGATTCGATCGCCTCCCAACATACGGCCAATCGCGTAGAAAACTCGTTTGATAACGAGGTAAATGATCGGCTCACGAAAACTCGCGAGCAGTACGAGAACCAGTATCGCCGGCCGCTGGAACGGACCAATAACGTGCCGGAGCACATTGTCTTCAGCTCCAAACGAAGTGGCCTCGCAATGGAAGTCGTGCAAGCGAACCGCTCAGAGTTCGGCGCCCCGGACGGCCCGCCCGACGCTGCGGACTCGCACGACGTTACGATGCGGCTTCACCAGACGGCGGTGAATAACTACACGGCCGCGCTGATGGGCGGCGCGACCGCCCGGCAGGATTCGGCGGACGATGAACTCAAATTCAATGTCGACTTGCCGAGCTGGATGGACCGCTTCTGGAAACAGCGGAAGACGGAACCTGGGCAAGAGGAAGCGAAGAAGGACAAATTCGAGCCATTTACGATGACGTTCAACGAGGATCATCCGATCACGGTCGAGTTCAAATCGGGGCAGATTGCGCTTTCGCTCCACATGAGTGAGCTGCATTCGGGTCGGCACGATTTCGATCCATGGGTGATTACCGGCACCTACACGCCGGAGTTGGATAAATCCAACGGCAGCATTATTCTCCATCGCGAGCCCAAACTGACGGCCCATCCGGAAGGTTCGGAGGGACCGATCGGCGGATTGGCTGCTGAGAACAACAACCTTATCGAGGACTTCAACAAGCGTTCCGAGCAGGGAACCGGGTTCCCGATAACGTTAGAGTTTACCCCGGCGCGTCCTTCGGGCGAGCTCGCAGATGCGGGAAAATTGGCCTACACCGAATTTTCCTGCGGCGATGGCTGGGTCGTGATCGGTATGGATCGCGTGAAGAAGTAGCACTAGCCGAGTTTTCACACCGGCAACAAGCGAGCCGTACATCCTCCTGCGATGTACAATTGGGGTATGGACCCGGTTGTCGATATCGCGTTCGATTGTTTGCCTTTGCGGTCGATAGCCCGCGTCGATATTCCGCTCGACGCATCGCCGGAGTTTCGTGCGCGATGCGAGCGGCTGAAGGCGGCGCTTGCCGCCCACGAGAACGAAAACGCGTATTACCTTTACAACACGCACTGCACGTATCGGCTGGCAAATTCTGAAATTGCCAACGTGTTGCGATTCACGTTCGACGGCACGTTGGTGACGGACCGCAGCGACTGCAAGTCGGAGCGTGCCGATCTCGCAGTGGAACTCGTCGCCGAAACCTGTGGTGGAGTACCGACGGCGGCTCTTGAGTGGCTGCGTAGCATCGTAAGCCAGGCGGTTCTGGTCGAATTTGACCGCTTCATTGGCGAAGGTCACCTGACGGCGCGGAAGACGGAGCTCGGCGATTTCGAAAACGCCGGCTCGGTGTGCGGCTTTGCAGGCATGGGCGTATAGGCGAACCAAAAATCGCTGACAGGCAGTAGCGCTACGCCTCCGCAGATGCCGGTTATCCAGAAGAGTCTCGTCACTCATCGATCAAGAGTGAATTTAGCACCGTTAAACGGGCCTCGCTGAAGGCGTCAGCGGATGTTGACTTCCCCACATCAAAATGGACCGCAGAGACCTCTCAAAGGCGTTGCCGATCCGGTCAGCGAACGACCTAAGGATCGTATTTCAATTGTAATTGGAGTTGGGGGGTGTCGCGGGTACTGCTACAAAAGGCGGCAACGCAGTAGCCTCCTGAACCGCATTAACTGCGGAAGGCCCGCGATTTTTCCGGCTTTCCAGTTTTTAGCGAATTTGAAGAATATTTGAAGAAATCGCTGTTCAAGTATGAAAATGCCGCGTATAGTGGGGGGGTACGTAGGCGGCGCATTGATGCGCAGTCTTGGGCCTCTCACAAACGAGTAGATCTGTATTTGTTGAAAACAAGGCTTCGTGCCGCGTGCCACAGGGGCGCGTAACTTTCTGGAATCGCTAATGCAGCTCTTTTAGCGTGGTATTCAAATCTGGATTGAATACCTATTGGTTGGCCGGATTTTTTGGTTGATCCGTTGAAACACCCTAATTGACCTACTAAGTACCGTCGCGAAAGCGAAGGAGCTGAGACCCCATGATTTTGACACGCGCTTTGACATCTTTCTCTCGTTTGCCGCGCTTTGCTGCGCTGGCACTGTTCTGTTCGGTCGCGATTTTTGCGGCTGGCCCTGCAGCGCATGCAGCGCTGATTAACTACGGCGATTTTCCCGTGCCATCGGCTGGGATCACCTTCCAACAAGTCACTGAATCTTCCGGTACCGACCCGGTGCCGTTGTACGGTCCGCCAACCTCGTTCGTTGTCGGCTTGGACTTCAATCCGGCCTCGTTCGTCTCGAGTTCTTCCGGCGGAAACGCTGACATCACGGATGGCCAACTGAACTTCGGCGTTCAAGGCCAAACTGGCCCGGGCGGCTCGGTTGGGATTTCGAGCTTTAATTTATTCGAGAGCGGCGATTATTCGCTATTGGGCGCTGGAACGCCGGCCACGAGTGTGTTCGCTGGCGCGATCATTACGGTGACCGTGTCCGAAATCAACGGCCTGCCAGTCGTTCCGTTCAACCTTCCAGCTAGCAATGCGAGCGTTGGTTTCAATCTGGTAGCGAACCCGGGCATTGCCCAGCCATGGAACCTGGGTGTCGGCGTGCCGATCAATTTGCCGATTGGGCAGGTGGCGACCAAGATCTCGGTCTCGGTCGATAACTCGCTGGCTTCGATTAGCCAACCGGGTACCATCGCCTTCATTGCGAAGAAGGATTTCCGGATTACCCTGACTCCTTCAAACCCGACCATTCCAGAACCCGGTACGTTAGTGCTGACAGCATTTGGCAGCATGATCGCCCTCGTTTATCGACGGGCACGCAGCTAGGCGGGAAGCACCGGGCTAGCACGTTCAGCGCGTGTGCGTGCGGGGCCGAAGCTTTACGTGATGAATTATGGAGCGGCACGATCAAATGATCGTGCCGCTCTTTTTTTGTTCCGGGATCGTGTTCGAGCGGATAGGGAAGCCCGTGGGGACGCGCTCCGCGTTGCCTTGCGGCTAAGCGGAAACATTGCCGGGCTTTCGGTGGCAGCGGTGCTTGCTGAGGAAAAATCGGACCGGTGGTTAAACAGGCCAGATAGGTCAAAGTTTAACGATTGAGTCGACGATACCACTTCTGCTGATTGCTTGGATTCCGGGCTTGCCGTACGCGGTGGGTCTGATCTGGCGTCGGCCCGGGGGGATACGGGTCGAAAGTGCGGTCGCGGCTGGAGTCGCGCGCCGTCCGTCGAGCAGCTTCGATAACGAGTCGAAGCGGCTTGGCGCAAACGCCGTCAGGTCAGGAAGCCACAGCATGAATCGGCAAAGTCGCAAATTCTGGTCGCTGGTGCTTATTGCGTCGATGCTTACCCCGGGGTGCGCACCGCAACAGCCCTTCTACTGCCGTGAGAACGGCGACCTCTCGCATTACTTGGGCGTAGCGACGCAGATCGATTACCCCGACTCGCAGGAATCACCTTCGTGCGAGATCAACAACACACTGCCGCCGCTGACGCTCAAGAACCCCGACAACTACCAGATCTGGGATCTGTCACTCAACGAAGCCGTGCAGATCACGCTGTGCCGCAGCCAGGTGATGCGGCAACTGGGCGGCCGGGTGGTTTCGACCGCACCGGATACCATCTCGCGGACGATTGTGAACCCCGTTGCCGTCACGACAACTTACGATCCGGCTCTCGTGGAAACGACGACGGGCGTATCGGTAGGCGATCCGTTCAACGGTTCGGGCACCGAAGCTGCGCTCAGCGATTTCGACGCGCGGTGGGATAGCAGCGTGTTCTGGGAGAAGAATCGCCAGCCGCAGAATGCAAACAACTTCTTGTCGCCAGAAATCCTGGCTCAGGATTCCGGCAATTTTACTTCGGGCATTACGAAGACGACCGCGGTCGGTGGCACGTTTGGAATTCGCAACAACACGACTTACACCCAGAATAACATTTCGTCCGAGTTCCCGGCGAACAACCCAACGGCGCCGCAACTGTTTACGAGCGCTTGGACGACGAACATCGAAGCCACGTTTACGCAGCCGTTGTTTCAGGGTGCTGGTGCTCAGTACAACCGAATCGCGGGTCCGATGTCGTTCGAACAGTATGCGGCCGGTCAGGGCAACCCGATCGACGGCATCATGATCGCCAGAATTCGGACCGACGAAACGCTGGCCGACTTCGAAGGCGGCGTGCGGAACATCATGCACGATGTGGAAGAATCTTACTGGGAGCTGTACTTCGCGTACCGCGACCTGGAAGCACGCAAGATGGGTCGCGACAGCGCGCTCGAAACATGGAAGAAGACGGCGGCTCTGTATCGCACCGGTTCGCGCGGCGGTAGTGCGGATCGCGAGGCGGAAGCCCGGTCGCAATACTTCCTGTTCCGATCGCAGGTCGAGCAAGCGCTGACCGACGTGTTCCGCGACGAGAATCGTCTACGGTACATCATGGGCATGTCGATGTCTGACGGTAAATTGATTCGACCTTCGGACGAGCCGACGACGGCCCGCGTCGGCTTCGATTGGTCGGGCATCCATTGCGAAGCGCTCACGCGGCGCGTGGAAATACGAAAGCAGAAGTGGGAAATCAAACGGCGCGAGCTGGAGCTGATTGCTGCCCGCAACTTCTTGTTGCCGCGTATCGATGCCGTAGGCCGCTACCGTTGGCAGGGATTGGGCGATGATCTCATCAACGAGAATCGCCAACCGTTTGACTCCCAAAACTCCTCCGCCTTTGGAACGCTCACCAGCGGTGACTTCCCGGATTGGCAAGTGGGGTTGGAAGCATCGATTCCGCTGGGCTTCCGCCGGGAACTCTCGGGCGTTCGCCACGAGGAGTTGTTGCTGGCTCGCGAACGGGCGATTCTCACGGATCTCGAACTCGAAATCTCGCACCAGCTCGGCGATTCGATTCGCGATGTGGATTTGAACTACGGGCTGATGCAAACGAACTTCAATCGCCGCGTCGCTGCGGAGGCGGAAGTGCAGGCCGTAAATGCGTCGTACGAAGCGAACCGGGTGACGCTGGATTTGTTGCTCCAAGCACAGAGCCGCCGGGCGGAGGCCGAGAGTGCGTACTACCGGTCGCTTGTCGATTACAACCGTTCTATAATGAACGTCCATTACCGCAAAGGCTCGTTGCTGGAGTACGATGGCGTTTACCTCGCGGAAGGCGCATGGCCGGCGAAAGCGTACTTCGACGCGATGCGCCAGGCACGGAAGCGCGACGCGGGGCTGTATATGGACTATGGCTATACGCGGCCGAATGTCGTGAGCCGCGGTCCGGTACAGCAAGGCTGCTCGCCGGGATGTGACTCGGGCGGTGCGGAAATGATGGGCCCACCGAACGGCTCACCGGAGCAGGTGATGCCGGGCGGACGGGCACCTGAAGAAACCTTGCCGCAACCAGGCAGCTCGCCACCAACGGGTACGGGTGCGAGCCTCGATCTGAAATTCGATGAAAAGCAAGCGTATCGTTCGGCTGATGAAACTCCTCCAGATGTTGCAGGGTGGACGTGGGCAGAACCCCGATGGATTAGCGAAGGTTTGTGGCGTCGGGAGGCGCACGATCTTTCGCGACTTGGAAACGCTTCGCTCGGCTGGG
>DATBAY010000320.1:0-13805 GCA_036271295.1 Lacipirellulaceae bacterium
CGTTGATACCGCGAGCGCATTTGTAGAGAAAATCGAGGATCATCAGCCGGGCGATCAGCTACGGCTGACAATTCTGCGTTCGGGCAAACAGATCGAGGTTCCTGTGACTTTGGGATCGAACTAAGGTTGCCTTTTATCGAGGCTTGTCAAGCGGGTGAAGCATAGAGCGCAGATTTTGCAGTCTTCCTAGTTAAACGCTCTTTTTAATTGGCATGAAGATTTATTTCTGAGGTTGGTCGGCCCGTAAATCCCACCTTGCGCCCGGAGAAATACTACTAATTTCGTAGGGGCTAAGACGTTCGGACGGGCATTCACCCCCCGGTCTGTTTATCTCTCGCGGGTATCTTTTTCGACAAAGTTGCCGCCGATTGCCCCCTTGAAGGCTCTTTTCCAAGCCCGTTAAGGTGCGAGGGTGCTTTTCGCGTGCATGAATGCACGAATTCGAAAAGCGACCCGCCGTTAAACCCACCCCCCCTGTTTTTTAGGAATACGACCTTCGGTCCCGAGCTGGCATCGCTTGCTTCGCCCTGCCAGGTATTCCGTTTCCAAGTTTGAAAGACTCAGCGATGCCTGCGTCGTGGGGTTCACAACGGCATAGTTAGTACTTAGTCACGATGCGGCACGCACGGAGCAATTTAGGAAGAAGGAGTTCGAAATGATTAATTTTCTTGCGACCGCCACCATGGCGATCACGATGATAGCAACCGCGCCGAAGGCGCCCCAATGGGAGCAAAGCTACGGCAAAGCTCTCGAGGCCACTCGGTCCGGCCAGGATCCGCTCTTGGTAGTGCTCGACAAGCCTGGCAGCGATGATTCCCGGATCGCGCCGGCGCTGCTAAGCGAAGATAGTGCCGACAGCGATACCTCGAAGCTGCTCAGCCCCTATCACCTATGCCACGTGGATGTCACGACGGAATACGGGCAGAAGGTTGCGAAGGCGTTCCACGCCACGCAATTCCCGCAAGTCACCATCATCGACAAGACTGGTTCAGTGGTGATCTACAAGAAGTCGGGCCAAATCGACAAGGACGAGTGGAATAAGATCTTGGCGAGCCACAAGTCTGGCGAACGCCCGAGCAGCCACCCGTTCTGCCCAAATTGCCAGCGTCAGCAGTTCTAGTCTCGAAAGAGAGCCGCTAGTTTGCGGTGAATTGCGAGCTGGATAACGGCCATGTTCAGCATGGGCACAGTTCAGCAGGATGCGATATCGGCGGATGGAGCCGGTTATTTGGCGAAATGGGCGAAGCACCTAAGACGCGGCTCGAACTTCGGTTCGGGCCGCGTTTTTTATTGCGCGGTAGCGCGTTCGGGGCCGGGTTTAATATCTAACGAGAGGTCCTCGAACAAGCCGGCCTTGAGCCGTTCGATTGCGATGGCGCCCATCACGGCGTTATCGGTGCAAAGTGAGAGGGGTGGAACGTGCAGCTCAAAGCGGTTTGAAGCAGCAGATTCTTCCAGACGAGCTCGGAAGCGGCCGTTGGCGGCGACGCCGCCGCCAACGCAAAGGGTGCAAAAGCCGGTCGTTTTCAAGGCTAGTTCGGCTTTGCCGATGAGGCAATCAATCACCGCTTCTTGGAAGCTGGCGGCGATGTCGGCTATTTCTTGCGGCGAGAGTGCGGACGCCGGGCTTTGAACGGCTGCCTTACCGGTCCCGGCAACCAAATAGCGAACCGCGGTTTTAAGACCGCTGAAGCTGAATTCGAGACGGCTCGAATCATCCAGGAGCGGTCGCGGAAAGCGATGGCTGTCGCGTTTGCCTAACCGCGCCGTGCGTTCGATCGATGGGCCACCGGGGTAAGGCAGGCCCAACAGGCTGGCCACTTTATCGAACGCTTCGCCAGCGGCGTCGTCGATCGTGCCGCCAATAGCGGTGAAATCCGTCGGGCCTTGGCAGCGGTAAAGATTCGAATGGCCCCCGCTCACTACGAGGCCGATGCAGGGGAACACGTCACGACCGCTCGCTAGCCGGCACGCGTAAATGTGAGCTTGCAAATGATTCACGGCGAGGAGCGGCAAATTAGCGCCGAGGCAAATCGCCTTCGCTGCCGTTAACCCCACCAACAATGAACCGGCCAAGCCAGGCGTGTTCGCCACGGCGACGGCATCGAGATCGGATAGACGCGTGTTGGCCTTACGAAGTGCTTCGTCGATGACGGGCAGAATACGCTCGACGTGTGCTCGCGATGCGATTTCGGGCACGACGCCACCGAAGCGATTGTGGAGCGCAGCTTGTGAGGCAACTACGGATGAGAGCACCTCGCGTTCATCTGTAACAACGGCGGCAGCGGTTTCGTCGCAGGTGGTTTCAATCGTCAGCAACTTCACGACCCGGCCTCGCTCGACTTCTTCGGACAGATATGGTGCACCCAGGCCGGGGGCACGTTGGTGACAACGAGATCGCGGCGGATTTCAGCACCGGAGAGGAGCTCGTTGAGAATTCGTTCGATGCCGCGAAGACGCTGGCGATCGCTTGGTGGGCTGACCATGGCCTTCGCGCGGCGGATTGCCACATATTCGAAGAAGCTGAGGACGCCCCCCGGGGCCAGCAACTGCTTCATTTTCGTGAGGAGGCAATCGACGAGTTCCACGCTAAAGTTATTGAGCGGCAAACCAGAAACGATAACGTCGTAACGCGGCGCCTGCGGCAAGTCCTCCAACCCACTGTGCACTAAGGTGGTTCGATCACGCGCGGGTTGAAATTCCGTCGCAGTTGCGATCTGGTGTTGCAAATGACTGACGAATTCGTCGTTGCGTTCGACCATCGTCAAATGATCGTCGGCCCGCATCTCGCGGACGATTTGCGTCGTGACCGCGCCGGTGCCGGGCCCGACTTCGAGAATTCGACGAGCGCGGCCAGCGCCTGCAAGGTCGGCGTTGCGAACGAAATGGGTAAGCGCGCGAGACAAAGCGCGGCCACTGGGCAATACAGCGCCCGTGGTGTGATACTGTTCGCGAAATTGTCGCCAAAAGACCCGGTATTCTGCCAACCTCTGCATAACCTGCATTTTACGTTACGGGCGGGCTCGTCGTAAGCGGAAGACGGGCACGCGAGGGCGGCGAGTTAGAAATCGTACCAAAAGCCCAAGCCAAATTGTTGCTCGAAGTGATCGAACGTTTGGAACTGGCTGGACTTGCCGTTGAAGTATTGAAAGCCGGTGCGGAACACCCGGCCCGATTCGCCTCGCCAGAGCCAACCGAGTTGCGTATTGATATTGCCGCCGAAGTTGGTGTCTTGGAGCAGGTGTGTGTTGAAAGCGAAAAATGGCTCGCCGTTCGGGCCGGTCGGTCCAGGTTGCGAGAGTTCCGTGCCGAATTGGAATTCCCACGGCTTCGCGCCGCCGTCGCTATTGAAAGCCCAACCGGCTTCGCCATAGAGTCGCATGAATGGAACCGGGAAATACGAAACGCCGGCCTCGATTTCATCGCGGACGTAATTGATGCGATCGTTAATGCTGCCGGGGTGGGCAATGATGTACTCGTCGCCCAAGTGCGAACTGAGGTGATAAACTTCGAATTTGAATTGCCAGTTATCGACGCCGTACGTGAGTGGAAAACCGACTCGAAAATCCGCAGTTTCCAAGTCGCGGACTTCGTCGAGAGTGAGACGGAGCGCAGTTCCGCCCTCAACATCCAATTCGAGACCTTGCGGCATAAGAGGATTATTGTCGCCATAGCGCCACAACGCTCCGCGTCCGCCGCC
Source organism: Lacipirellulaceae bacterium (assembly GCA_036271295.1). Taxonomy (GTDB): domain Bacteria; phylum Planctomycetota; class Planctomycetia; order Pirellulales; family Lacipirellulaceae; genus JABDGM01. The sequence continues at coordinate 3,701 of DATBAY010000320.1, forward strand.
CGTGGCGTCAATGTACGAATGGCCGCTGGAGATGTGCTCGAATACCGCGCCGAGTCGCGGTTCGTGAACGCCGGCCCAGTAGGAGTGATAAATCAAACCCTCGGGCAACGCTTGCGTAAACCACTCGCCAGACGCCCCCTGCATGACGACGGGCGCGCCCCAGCCTGGATCAGGATATGTTGTAATCGGCGGCTGAGAGCCGATCGTGTCATACGATGGTGCGATCCACGTTTGGGAGGGCGCGGGCGGCAGAACCGGCTGCGGTTGATAGTTCACGACGCCGCCGTCCCATTGAACAGGCGGTGCAGGCATCACGCCGGGTGGTGCAATTCCTTGCGCGGTGACTCGCTCGACCATCGTGATGGTCAGGGCAAGCAGCAGCGCAGCCGCGCGCAATACAGCGGTGCAGAAAAAGCAGCGGACCATGATCGGGCAATTCAGCAGAAGCGGGTCGTCGAAGGTGCAACCGCAGCCTAACGGCGGGAAGCCGTACGGTTTCCTTCATTTCCATGGAGAGCGGAGCGTAGCCAAACTCGACTACCGCGAACAGATGGATGCGTGGCGGGGTGTCGTAACGCTGGCAGCCAGGAATGACTGCATCGACGGTCGAATCGGCGTGATCTACAATTCAGGCTGCGATTGATGCGTCGCCCAAGGGATATCCTGCGTGCATTCCGTGCTATCATGCCAGCACGTATCGAGCAGATAACTGGCTGGAGTCGTAACTAAATGGTGCTGTTAGAAATGTCCGTCACGCCGCTTGGACGAGGCGAGAGCGTCAGCCAGTACGTGGCCGAGTGTGTGGAGATCATCGCGGGCAGCGGGTTAGACTACGAACTACATTCGATGGGCACGATCGTTGAAGGCGAGTTGGACGGCGTTTTGAATTTGATGCGGCGTTGCATTGAGCAAGTCGCAACACATTGTGATCGCGTGACTTGCTCGGCAAAGCTAGATTTTCGGAGAGGAAAACGCGGACGGTTGAAGAGCAAGGTCGCCAGCGTGGAAGAGAAACTGGCCGGAAACGCCACCAAGAAATCATAGCTTCCCGGCAGGCAGCAACATTGAGAGTGAGATGGACACCAATAAATCATTTGATCCTGTGCTCGGCCGTGTTCCGAGCGGAATTTTCATTCTCACGATCGGCACCGGCAGTCGGGCGACCGGGATGCTGGCCAGTTGGGTAATGCAGGCGGGATTTGAGCCTCCGATGGTTAGCGTCGCGGTGAAGTTGGGTCGCTATGTGTGCGACTGGCTAACTGAGGGCCAGCCATTCGTGCTCAATCTAGTGAGTGATGGGCAGAAAGAGCTTTTGAAGCATTTCGGTAAGGGCTTTGAGCCGAACGAACCGGCGTTCGAGGGATTAGAGATAGCGCACTGCGCCCGCGGGGTTCCGATTCTCAAAAGCTCGCTGGGCCATTTGGAATGCGAGCCAACGACGCATGCCGATTCGGCGGATCATCGGATTTTTCTGGCGAAAGTTGTGCGTGGAAAACTGGCGGATGGCGAAGCCAAGCCGATGGTGCACATCCGCAATAGTGGGGCGCGGTACTAACTTGCAGCAATTGGAATCCGATTGCGTGTTCGCCCAGCAGTGCGTTCCCTTTTTGTGGGAGCATTGACTCCTATGCCCGAAGCGATTCAGGTCCGCGGTGCTCGCACGCACAATCTCCGTAACGTAGATATCGACATCCCGCGCAACCGGCTGGTTGTGATCACGGGGGTCAGCGGCTCGGGAAAGAGTTCGTTGGCGTTTGACACGCTGCTGGCTGAAGGGCATCGGCAGTATGTGCAGAGCTTGTCGCTGTACGCGCGACAATTCTTCGACCAGATGGAGCGGCCGGATGTGGACCGCATCGAAGGCTTGCAGCCTACGATTGCGATTGACCAAAAGCCGGCGGCGCCGAATCCACGGAGCACGGTCGGCACGATCACCGAGATTTACGATTATCTGCGACTGCTCATGGCGCGGGTTGGCACCGTGCTGTGTCCCGAATGCGGAACGCCGATCGCGCAGCAGACCCTGGCTGAAATTCAGCAAACGATTCGTAATCTGCCGGTGGAAACGCGCGTGATGTTGCTCGCTCCGATGGTGCGTGGCCGTAAAGGTGCGCACCGCGAGGTAATCGAAGCGATTCAAAAAGCCGGGTTTGTGCGGGCGAGGATCGATGGCGCCACCTACTCGCTTGATGAAATCCCCAAGCTGGCTCCGCAGAAAACACACGATATTGAGGCGGTTGTCGATCGGCTTGTGATTCGCGACGGGATTGACGCGCGGTTGGGTGAATCGGTGCGGCTGGCGGCACGGCATGGCGAGGGCGTCGTCACGATCGCTTATCAGCCGAAAAACGCTGCGGACGGTGCTTGGCAAGAGCGTTTGCTAAACACGAAGTACGCCTGCCCACGCTGTCAAACAAGTGTTGGAGAGATTGAGCCGCGGACGTTCAGCTTTAACAGCCCTTATGGCGCCTGCCCCACGTGCCATGGATTGGGAGTCGTTGACGAGAGCGGTTCGCCAGCGACAAATCCCGAGAGCGAAGAGGTCGAGGTGGCCCACGCAGTGTGCCCGGAGTGCCTGGGTTCGCGAATCCGACCCGAAGCTCGCGCATGCCGGTTATGCGGTCTCTCGATTCACGAGATCACGGCGCTCTCGATAACGACGGCGATTGAATTCTTCCGTAAGATCGAATTCGCCGCGGATCAGCGACCAGTGGCTGAGCCGGTGGTTGCCGAAATCGTGCGACGGCTCGCGTTTCTCGATCGCGTCGGGACGGAATATCTCACACTGGACCGCTCGGCCGATACGCTTAGCGGCGGTGAACGGCAACGGGTGCGTCTGGCTACCGGCATCGGCTCGGGGCTCGTGGGCGTTTTGTACCTCTTGGACGAGCCGTCCATCGGCTTGCATCCGCGCGATAACGATCGATTGATTGCCGCTCTGCGCGATCTGCAGCAGCAAGGCAATACGGTCGTGGTGGTCGAACATGATGAAGCGCTGATGAGGGCAAGCGATCACTTGATCGACATTGGACCGGGCGCTGGGCATCTGGGCGGGCGTGTGGTCGCTCAGGGAACTCCGGTCGCGGTCGGTCGGCTCGAGAGTTCGCTAACGGGTGCTTATCTATCTGGTAGGCAAAAGATTCGAGTGCCGCAATCGCGGCGGAAGCCCGCGAAGTCAAGAATGCTGCAGCTGAGCGGCGCGACGGCGAACAACCTGAAAGATGTCGACATTGAGATTCCGCTTGGCCTATTTGTATGTGTGACAGGCGTGAGCGGTTCGGGCAAAAGTTCATTGATCGTCGATACGTTGGCGAAAGCGCTAGCTCGAAAACTGAACGGCGCCGAGGCGAAGGCGGCTCCTCATCGCGGGTTGCGCGGCGTTAATCATCTGGATCGGCTCGTGGAAGTCGATCAATCACCGATTGGCCGGACGCCGCGCAGCAATCCGGCGACTTACACCGGCATGTGGGATGACATCCGCCGGGTATTCGCCGGGACCAAGCAGGCCCGGCAGCGCGGCTACAAGGCGGGTCGTTTCAGTTTCAATACGAAGGGTGGCCGGTGTGAAGCGTGCGAAGGGCAGGGCATACGGCGCGTGGCGATGAACTTCCTGCCCGATTTGGAAGTAACTTGCCCCGTATGTCATGGGGCGCGGTTCAATCGGCAAACGCTCGCGTTGCGGTATCGCGAGCGATCAATTGCGGATGTACTGGCCATGAACATTCGCGAGGCGGCGGAGTTTTTCGAAAATTACAGCTCGATTCATCGTGTGCTCGTGACATTGGTCGATGTGGGATTGGGCTACATCACGCTAGGCCAACCTTCGACGACGCTTTCTGGCGGAGAGGCCCAGCGAATTAAGTTGGCTACCGAGCTTTCACGTCCCAACCCGGGGCACACGCTGTATATCCTCGATGAGCCGACGACGGGTCTTCACAGCGATGATATTCGTCGGCTGCTCGCCGTACTAAGTCGGCTTGTCGATCAGAACAATTCGATGCTCGTAATCGAGCATAACTTGGATGTCATCAAGACGGCCGATTGGGTAATTGATATGGGCCCGGAAGGGGGTGCGGGCGGTGGCCAGGTCGTAATTGCAGGCACTCCCGAAGAGGTGGCGGAATGCGAGGCGAGTTACACGGGGCAGTTTCTGCGGGGCGTATTGGATTCAACGGCGGCCTGAGTGGCGGCCAATGCGAAACCGGGCATTCATGTCTTCCGATCGTAGACGTTTGCCAATTGGCAAGTTACGATCAGCGGGTTGCACTCATTCTTGTCACCGGAGTTTGCTTCGATGCAAAAGCCCGAGTCGCTCGAAACGCCCGTGGAACCATTTGAGGCGCCACCACAAGTCCTCTTCCTTCCTCCGACGCCGACGTGGTGGCGAATCGCAATCCTGGGGGGCATTTTTGCTGTTGCGCTGTGTGCCTACCTGTTGCGCGAAACGATCGGTGTGCACGGGCAAGCGCTGGCAGGCATTGTCTTTTTTTTCGGGATCGTGGCAGCCTTCTCATCCAACTTACGAGCGGTGAATTGGCGCACGATTGGCTGGGGCATACTAATTCAGATGATTTTGGCACTCTTGATCCTTAAGGTCCCAATCGTCCACGAAGGGTTCAAAACGGCCGGGGATGTTGTCGGGCAGTTCGTCGGTTTTTCGATGCAGGGAGCGAAGTTTGTTTTCGGCAATCTCGCCGATATGCGTCCGGCAAATCGAGGAGGCACCTGGGCCCCGTTATTTCCCGGAACGACGAATGGCGAACCGAACTGGTGGTTCCAATTCGCATTTGTGGCGTTGCCGCCGATTCTATTCGTCTCGGCATTCTTCACCGTGCTTTATCACTTTGGCGTGTTGCAATTGATCGTGCGAGGATTCGCGCGAATCATGTTGTATCTGATGCGCACTAGTGGCGCCGAAACCTTATCTGTTGCCGCCAATGTGTTTATGGGGCAGACGGAAGCGCCGCTGATTATCCGGCCATACGTGCCGCGGATGACGAATTCCGAACTATTCGTACTCATGGCCAGTGGTATGGCTCACATCTCCGGGGCCCTGATGGCGGTCTACATCAGCTATGGCGCCGATCCAGTGGCCGTTATTTCGACGTGCGTCATGGCCTGCCCGTGCAGTCTTTACCTGTCGAAACTATTTCTGCCAGAAATCTGCAAGCCTGAAACCAGTGGAATGGTACATAAAGAAAGCCTGAAATCGCCCTATGTCAATGCAATTGACGCCGCGGCATCTGGCACCAGCGACGGCCTTCAGCTGGCACTCAACGTGGGCGCGATGCTCATCGTATTCATCGCATTTGTAGCAATGTTCAATGGCATCTTGAGCCTCGTTGATACAACCCGGCTAAGCGCATGGACCGGATGGACATTCCCCGATCACATCACGCTCCAATGGATTTTCGGCAAGCTGTTTGCGCCTGTTGCGTTCTTGATGGGTGTCGCCATCGCTGACATTGAGCATGTCGGCACGTTGCTAGGAATTAAGCTCGCAGTCAATGAACACGTAGCGTTCTTGACCATGAAGGACATGATGGCCGTCCCAAACACCATGAGTGAACGATCTTACCGCTTGGCGGCTTTTGCCCTGACCGGGTTTGCGAATTTCTCGTCGGTGGGAATCTTGCTCGGCGGCATCGGCGGAATGGCGCCCAATCGTCGTCACGATTTGGCACGACTGGGATTGCGCGCGCTGTTCGTTGGATTCACAGCATCCCTATTGAACGCCTCAATGGCCGGGTTACTGTTGCCCTAATAAGGGCTGAAGATAATAGGAGTCACGCGATCATGCGTCTGGATGCGCGCCGGCGGCAATCGGCGTGGCGGCGGGCTCGGAATAGGCGGTTGCGGCGTCGGACCCGCGGCCAAGTTCATAGGCGACAAACGCGGCGATGCCAAGCCAGACGAAATTCCATGTGTTGAATTGTTGTGGCCCGACGATGGGACCGCGGTGCCCTTCGGTGGGCATAGTATTTGTCTTCGTCTCTGCGATCTGGGAAGCCGCGGCGTCGGCATCCTTGTTTTCGCCATCTCCTTTGCCTTCGGAAGACTGGTCCGCCGCAGCGACATGAGCCACCGGCGCGTTAGCGCGAGCAGTCGCGGTATATGCCACCAAAGACAAACCACCGATATACGCAGCGAGCGCAATGATCGCCGTTAGCGCGCCGCGGGCATAGCTGGGGTGACCGCCCGTGGTCACCGCCATTCGCACGCCCAAGCCGGTGAGGATCGCGAAGGGGATCGCGGACCAAAAGCCATCGCTGAAGCGATAGATTGCAAACAGCAGTGCAATCCCGACAGCAGCCCCGATGATCGCACCCACCAAAGATTTTGCGAATTGCATGTAAGAGTCCCCGCCTTTGAAACCGCACCGGCAGCGGCACACTTTTTGAATTAGAACTCCGCCGATGTTGGCGGAACCCGAGACCGTCACCTGGAGACAAGACCGTTCCTCGAACGCCGCTCACTCTAAGCCGTTGAAAATGTAGGGTCAAGTGAATTTTGCCCGAAAGACGTTAGAGTGCCACTACATCTGCACTTAACCGACGTTCGAAACGGATAGCAATCTCGGCTTGAAACGCTAAATTCGCTCGAAGATCACTGAGATACCTTGGCCGACACCGATACACATCGTGGCCAGTCCCAAGGTCGCATCATGATCTTGCATCGCGTGAATAAGGGTCGTGGCGATGCGGGCACCCGAGGCGCCCAGTGGGTGACCGATGGCAATCGCTCCGCCGCGAACATTTACTTTAGCTTCATCGAGCTGCAGCATTCGGATACAGGCGAGGGCTTGAGCGGCAAACGCTTCGTTGAGCTCGATCAAGTCGATATCTGCCAAGGCGAGACCGGCGCGTTTGAGCGCTTTTTGGGTAGCGGGCACAGGGCCTGTTCCCATCACGGCGGGATCGACGCCGGCGACGGCGGTAGCCCGCACTTTTACGATCGGCTTTAGTCCGAGCGAGCGAGCGCTCTCTTCGCTCATGACGAGCAGAGCGGCGGCACCGTCGTTGAGCGGCGAACTATTGCCGGCCGTTACGGTGCCCATACCCGGCATAAAAGCTGGCGGCAAAGCGGCCAGCGCTGCGAGGGTCGTGTCCGCGCGGATGCATTGATCGTGCTCGATGAGAACCCGATCGCCTGCTTCATTGCGACCCCAGATCGGAACGATCTCCGCGGCAAATTCCCCAGCCATAGTTGCCGCAGCAGCCTTTTGGTGGCTACGCAGCGCGAACTGGTCCTGCTCCTCGCGTGAGATTCCCTGCGATTGAGCGAGGAATTCGGCAGTGATACCCATCATGAGCGCACCTTTGCTGGTGCGCGTGAACAGTTTGGGGTTGAGATCAATGCCGGCGTCCATCGGGACGTGATGCATGTGCTCGAGCCCGCCGACGATTTGGACGTCTTCGGCGTCGGCGACAATGGAATGCGAGGCTTGCGCCAGGGCTTGTAAGCTGCTCCCGCAGAGACGATTCACCGTTGCGCCGCCGGCCTCGACGGGTAAACCGGCCATCAGGCCGACCGAGCGCGCGACGTTTAGTCCCTGCTCGCGCTGCTGTTGAACGTTGCCAAGAACGAGATCTTCAATCGCCGTGGGGTCGATGCCGCTGCGATCTACAATTGCGCGGACAACCGCAACTGCCAGGTCGTCCGATCGGACGTCGCGAAAGACGCCCTTCTCGGCATGAGAGCGGCCAATTGGCGTTCGACAAGCTTCGACTACGACGGCGGTTTTCATAGCTAATTCAAATCAACCACGATGGCACGAAGTTCACGGAGCAATCGTCCGTCAGGAGACAACGGTTCCGACCATGTTCTCAGTGGCTCCGGAAGTATTAATCGTAGAAGTGAGCATTGCTGGCGGCGAGTTTTGTTATCAGAGCAGTCGGTTCAAAGCGTTTGCCGAGCGGCGCGTATTTTTGGAGCTTTTCGAGAATTTTGGCCGGTCCAACCTGGTCGGCCCAAAAAAATAGACCGCCGCGAAACGGCGGGAAACCAATTCCCAAGATCAGGCCGAGGTCGACATCGCGGACATTCGGGACGATATTGTCCTCGAGAACGCGCGTGGCCTCGACGAGCATCGGTAGAAAGAGGCGATCGGTGATTTCCTCTTTCGAGAACTTGCGTGGCTCGCCTTTCTGGCATTCTTTAATCACCTGAGCTACTTCAGGGCTGTCGGCGCCGCGCGGCGGCTTGCCACCTTTTGCTGGCGCGTAGTCAAAAAAACCTTTCCCAACTTTCTGTCCGATGCGGCCGCGTTTGAATAGGACATCGACGATGGGAGCAGGAACAACTCGCTCGGGAAACGCCTCGGCCATCGTCCGGCCGGCATGCACGGCAACGTCGAGACCGACCACATCGTAAAGCGTGAACGGCCCCATCGGCATGCCGAAGGATCTTGACGCCTTTTCGATGTCCGCCAGATTCGCGCTTTCACACAACAGCAGCGCCGCTTCGTTCATGTAGGGCAGCAGAAGCCGATTTACGAGGAAGCCGGGGCCATCGTTCATTACGATTGGCGATTTGCCGAGAGTACGGGCATAGGCGGCGGCGGTCGCGATGGTGGCATCGCTAGTTTTTCGGCCGCGAATCACTTCCACCAGCGGCATTTGCCGCACTGGATTGAAGAAGTGCAAGCCGCAAAATCGTTCGGGGTGATCGAGGCCATTCGCTAGCAGCGTGATCGGGATTGTTGATGTATTCGAACAGAGAATCGACTGGTCGCCAGTGAGGGGCTCGATGCGTGTGAACAACTTTTGTTTCAGATCGCGCTTTTCGATGATCGCTTCGATGATAATATCGGCCCGGCTCAGCTCGACATCGGAGAGCGTGCCGTTAACGAGCGGCGCTAGCTCGACGGCCCGTTTCACATCCGGCGCTTTGAGTCGCTTGTTGTAGGCGACTTCGGTGAGCACACCTTGAACTCCGCGTGCCACGGCCGACTGATCCATATCCATCAGGCTTACGGGGATGTTTCGCTTCACGTTGGCGGCGGCAATGCCTTGGCCCATCACACCTGCGCCGACGACAGCCGCCGATGTGATCTTTCGCGGTTTTTCATTCGCTCGCGTGGGGCTCGCTTTTTTGTTGCGATCGTTCAGAAAGAAAACGTTCAAGAGAGCGCGGTTGATCGGCGAACCGAAGAGCTGGACGAAGCCTTCGGTTTCCATTTGGCATGCCGTCTCAAGATCAAAGCCTGCTGCGCCGAGCATGACTTCGAGAGCCGCCAAAGGGGCAGGGTAGTGGCCTTTTGTTTGCTGTTGGATATAAGCGCTCGCGGTCGCGCCCAAGAAACCAAGTTCGATGTCGCTGATTTTGATCGGAGCGGCCCAGCGTTCACGATCGCGGCGATAGTCGTTCGAGGCGCGCTCGGCTCGAATCATCCGAACGGCGGCAGCCAAGAGCGTGTCCGCAGGCGAACCTGCTGAGGAGACGACGTCATTGGCCAAGCCCATCAGCGCGGCGGCGGAAGCGTCGATTGATTCACCACTCGTCACTAATTCAAGAGCATTTGCGAGTCCGACCATCCGAGGCGTGCGTGCCGTGCCACCCCAACCGGGAAACAGGCCCAGCTTTACTTCGGGGAAACCATAGGCGGTTTTATCGCCATTGGTAAGGATGCGGCGGTCGCACCACATGGCGAGTTCGGCCCCGCCGCCAACGCACGTGCCATCGATTGCAGCAACCGTGACGTAATTGGCCCGTGCCATCCTAGCGAAAAGCTGTTGGCCGCGACGGCTATAGCCGGCCACTTCGTCCTTTGGGGCATCAAGCGAAGCGGCAAATTCTTTCAAATCGGCGCCGGCAATGAACATCCCCGGCTTGGCTGAGCGAATGACCAACCCGGCCAATTCCTGGCGCTGCTCCAAATCGTTCAAGTGCCCTTCGAGCGCATCGAGCACGTGACGCGATAGCACGTTCGCGCTGGAGTCAGGATCATCCAGCGTGAGAACCGCGATATCGGGCTCGAGAAACGACAAAGAAAGCGTGGTCGCCGCCATGCGACCAAGATACCCCACCGATCATCGCTGGGGCAGCCCTGATGACGTTGCCACTAGAGCGCGATATAAGATCTGTCATGGAAACAGCCCATGAA
>DATBAY010000321.1:0-2068 GCA_036271295.1 Lacipirellulaceae bacterium
CGTCTTCAGCACCTGATCGAGATGCACGTGCCGATGAGTGATCATGGCGTTGCCGGAAGCGTTGGCCGGTGGCGTCCAGCCGAGGGGCAGCCAGCCGCTCGGCGAAACGCGGAAGGCGAAGGCGCCTGCCGCCATAAAAACGAAGTAGATCGCGCCGAGCGCGATGAGGGCGAGCGCTACGCCGGGGACGCCGTTGTCCGTGAACCTTCCGATGAACCAGACGGCGAGCGGTGCTCCGATCATTGCGCCGCCGCCATAGCCCATGATGGCGAGCCCCGTGGCCATCCCGCGGCGATCCGGAAACCATTTTATCAAGGTCGAGACCGGCGTGATGTAGCCAAGGCCCTGCCCCACGCCGCAAATAACGGCAACTAGGTAGAGCAGCCAGAGCTGGTGGATCATCACGGCTAGTCCGGCCAGTACGAGGCCGCCGCCCCAGCACAGCGCAGCGATGAAGCCAGCCTTGCGCGGACCGGCATGTTCCAACCAACCTCCCCAGATCGCGGCCGAGATGCCGAGCACGGCGATGAAGATTTCGAAGATGTGGGTGACGCTCGGCACACTCCAGTTGCAGCTCGTCGTTACCAGCTCGGCGATAAACCCTTGTTGCGCGCAAACCGCTTCGTCCGCGTTAGGTATCAGATGAGTCATCGGCAGCCAGAACACGGAAAAGCCGTAGGCCATGCCAATACACAAATGGATGGCGAGCGCGGCGGGGGGCACCAGCCAGCGATTGAACCCGGCTTTCGCAATGATCCGTTGCCGATCGAGCAGACCGGAAGCGGACGAATCCGCTGGACTCGCCATAGTCATGAGTTGCTTCCCCCAAATTTATCGCCGCTTCGACGCGGCGGATTTTGCGAGTTTTGTGCACCCTGCGCGCGACACAATCAATATTGCAGCGCGGCGAAACCCTTATTTTCGCGCGGAATTCGAACGGCCTGGATTACCGAGGGGCTTTCCGGATTTGATTGCGGAGGACGGGACCGCCGGCGTGGGAGATCGTGCCAAGGCCGTTTGCGCTTGCGAAAAAATTCTTTAGCAAGCGGCATTCGCGGGGGAAGCTCAATGGTAGAGCCTGAGATTTTCATGCAGTCGATCTAGCTTCACAAGCCGCTCCCTTGAGCTTCTCGCGAAACCCAATTCACGCCTGCGTAGCCGAGAGCCCATCCAGCATATCTTCCAAAATGGCTTGGACAAATACTCGACCATTCTCGAGAGACGCTAACGACGGTTGACCGAAGCTGCCACTTGCAGAGAAGTTTTCCGAGCTGGCATCCGAGGGATTGAGAGGGCCGATGGATGTACCGCCGCATAACGGCGGTGAATCGGCTGCGCGCGTCATATCAACCCGATCCGGTGCTATCGCTAACATAATCGATGTTTCGTTTTCATCGGCGTGACTGCCGTGCGATTGACGGCCGAGCGTTTTCACGGCGCGGCAATACCTCGGGCCAGAATATATTTTGAGATGACGTGCGCGGGCCGACAAGCGGGAGAGCGCTCTTTCGACAGGCGCAATCGTGCTCAGGCCCGTATTGAGGATTATGATCTCCCGTGCACCGAACTCAGCTATACCTTTTGCAATCTCGCCAACCAAAGCTTCGAATGTGTCGTTCGAGATGCTCACGCTCCCCGCGTACGCGACGAACGCCGGATAGTGACCATAGGTTACTGTCGGCCAAATGATGCCGTTGATATTCTCGGTCAGACGTTCGGCGAAATATTCGGCTTGAACCTGATCGGTTGCCATCGGCATGTGCCAACCGTGCTCTTTGGCGCCGGCGCCGATGGGCAAGATAGCGTATGCGCCGTCGGACAGGCGTTCGGCCACATCTTTCCAGGTCATGTCGGCTACGAAATTTCGACGGGGCGCGCTCATTTCAGCCACTCGAAGTGAAAGGCAGACAAGTTGATCGCTTGTGCCGAAACCTTTGAGGCCGCTTGCACGTACCTGTTCCCCGACAGGATCGCCCAGGAGTCCGCATCGTGCAACGCCATTCGCTTCCACATTCACTCATCTTTCTGCTTTTGACGACGGGTGCGGCGCAAGCGGGGTCCGACTCCA
>DATBAY010000322.1:0-7441 GCA_036271295.1 Lacipirellulaceae bacterium
TGCCGAAGGCGAATACCTTCCCGATCTCATGCACAAGTTTGTCATTGATTTCATCGATCACCACAAAGACGAAAAGTTCTTTCTGTACTACCCAATGTCGCATATACACGTTCCAATCGTCCGCACGCCAGACAGCAAGGCAGGCGAGGACGCCGATCAGTTGTACGCGGATAACGTGGAATATATGGACAAGCTCGTGGGCAAGTTAATGAATGAGCTCGATCGGCAACACATGCGCGAGAACACGGTTGTCATCTTCGCCGGAGACAACGGTACTGCGAATGTCGGCGAAAAGCTTGCGAAAGTTGATGGAAAGCCGATCAGCGGCCGCAAAGCGCAGATGCTCGAGGGAGGCAGTCGTGTGCCTTTGCTGGTCAATTGGCCAGGCACCACGCCGGCGGGCAAAGTGAATAACGATCTGATCGACTTCAGCGATTTTTTCGCGACGTTCATCGACCTCGCCGGGGCGGAGAAGCCCGCGGGCGACACGATCGACAGCCATAGCTTCGCCTCACAAATTCGCGGCGAAAAAGGCACGCCGCGGAAATGGGTTTATATGGAGCTCAATGGCCGGTCTTATGCGCGAGACGATCGCTATAAGCTAATGCGCCGTGGCGACCTGTTTGACCTGAAGAACGCTCCGTTTGAGGAAATCCCAGTCGACCGCGATACGAATGACGCAGGCGCAAAAGAATCCCGGAAGGAGTTGCAGGCGGTCCTCGATGAGCATAAAGCAATTCCGGCTACGGAAGGTCCGAGGGCGAAAGACAATAAATCCGACCGAGCGGCCGAGCGTCGTAAAAAGGCGGCCGCAGCGTGAGCGGACGACCGCCGTCAGTGCACAAACTTTCGCACCGGGATTCGCCTGTTCGTGCGACCCGTTCGACGACCGGCAGCATGCGGCTGGCGAGATCTGGCGCATTCTGGTTAGAATACGGTTAGGCGTTCAAGCTCCAAAGGCTGCTGCGGCATTGCAGCCTGACTACGACACGTTTTGTTGTCGCCCCACCGGAGCGCATCATGTTGGATTTCCTCGGCCGCGGCATAGCGACGACGTGCAATGGCACGACGCGCCGCGACTTCATGAAGATCGGCGCGCTGGGCGCAATCGGATTGTCGTTGTCCGACTATCTGGCGGCCCAAGCAGCGGGGAACGTCGTCGGCAATGACGACCGCTCCGTGATCATGATCTTCAACCTGGGCGCGCCGAGCCAGCTGGATACGTTCGATATGAAGCCGGATGCGCCAGCGGAAATTCGCGGGCCATTTAAGCCGATATCCACGGCGTCGCCCGAGATTCAGATTTCCGAAATCTTTCCACTGCACGCAAAGATTGCAGATAAGTTTTCACTAGTGCGTTCTTGCCATCATACGGGCGCGGCGGTGCACGACGCCGGCTGGCAGGTGATGCAAACGGGGCGCGTATTTGCCGGTGGTGTGAATACTCCGCATGCAGGTGCCGTGGTGAGTTATCTGCGCGGAAGGCGGACGGATTTGCCGGCGTTCGTCGTACTGCCGCAAACGATGGGTCGCGGGGGCGGCAATATGCCGAACGGACAGGCGGGCGGGTTTTTGGGCAAAGCGCACGATCCGTTTTCGCTGATGGCTGATCCGTCGCAGCCGAATTTCAAGGTACCCGATTTGCTTCCGCCGGCGGAAATCGATGAAGCGCGCTTGGGTCGACGCCGCAAGTTGCGCGAGATCGTCGATTCCACCGTCAAAGACTTCGAAGCCAGCGAAAACGCGAAGTTAATGGATCAGAACTTTCAGGCGGCGTTTCGCTTGATGACCAGCAAACAAGCGCGAGCTGCGTTTGACCTTTCGAAGGAACCAAGCAATGTTCGTGAACGCTACGGAATGAACCGTTTCGGCCAGTGCTGCCTGCTGGCGCGGCGGCTCATCGAAGGGGGCGTGCGGTTCATCACGATCAATACGTTCCTAACAGTTTTTGACGAAATCACTTGGGACATCCACGGGACGAAGCCATTCACTTCGATCGAAGGGATGAAGAACATCGTTGCACCTATGTACGATCGGGCGTACAGCGCGCTCATCGAAGATCTCGACCAGCGCGGTATGCTGGATTCGACGCTCGTTTGCAACCTGGCGGAATTTGGTCGCACGCCGCGCGTTAATCCCGCGGGTGGGCGCGATCACTGGCCACAGTGTTTCACGTGTTACTTTGCGGGCGGCGGCGTGCAAGGTGGCCGGGTTGTGGGCAGCAGCGACCCGATCGCAGGTGTGCCAGCGGACCGACCCGTGGAACCGGCTGACGTGGTGGCCACGATTTTCCATAGCTTGGGGCTCAATCTAGATAAGACATTGCCCGGTCCGGCGGGTCGGCCGTTTCCGCTCGTGGACACGGGGCATCGAGAGATTCACGAGTTGTTTTGAGCGGCGTGTGCGTGATGAACATCTTTCGGCGGAAGCGTGAAGACATACGGATCGAATGTGCCGTCCGCGTGGCGGTAATGGCGATTTGTTTTCTGATTGCGCACTTGGTCTCGAATCGGTCTCAGGCGGAAGAAAGACCGCTCGCACTCTTGCCTCGCGCGGCTGAACTGGATGGGATACATTCGAATCAGCAGCTTATTCTGGAAGAGCTCGTCGACTCGACTGCTGCGGGCGAATGTATCGAAAAGGCAACTTATATATCGAGCGACGACCATATTGCGACCGTGGACGCGGCTGGCGTCGTACACGCCGTCGCGAACGGAGCCGCGACGATTACAGCCAAGGCGGGCGACAGAACCGCTGCCTGTGCTATTACTGTCGTCGGCGCTGAAAATGATTTGCGAAGAAGCTTTCGGAACGACGTCCAGCCCGTGCTCGCCAAGATGGGTTGCAGCATGGGCGCTTGCCACGGCGCGCTGGCGGGAAAAGGTGGTTTCAAACTTTCACTGCGAGGTTACGATGCGGCGGCGGATTTTCAGGCGATCACCCGCGCCGCCGACGGTCGTCGCGTCGAGCCGAGCGATCCGGGACGAAGTCTAATTCTGCTCAAACCCACGATGACCGTGCCTCACAAGGGTGGACTTCGCTTTGATGATGAATCGCCCGCGTATGCGATTCTTTCGCAGTGGATCGCCGAAGGTTGCAAACCGCCGGAAGATCGCGACCGGAGGATTGATGAGATTGTTGTCTTCCCCGACGTAGTGACGTTGCGGCCACAAGATAAGCAACGGATCGTGGTGCGGGCTAAATACTCTGATGGTCGGACGCGCGACGTTACGCAATGGGCCAAGTTCGCCGCGACGAATGAGGCGGTGGCAGCGGTCGCCGACAATGGCCAAATCACATGCAACGGACATGGCGGCGGCGCGGTTTCCGTTTGGTATTCCAGCAAGATTGCGACAGTCCGAATTACGTCGCCATACGAAAACGAAATTCCGGCAACCGTCTATCAGGATGCGAAGCACCGCAACTTTATCGACGACCTGGTACTCAAGCAGCTTGCCGTATTGCACCTGCCGCCGGCGCAGCCAGTGAGCGATGCAACGTTTTTACGCCGAGTTTTCTTGGACACGATCGGCAAGCTGCCGACCACCGTAGAAGTCCGGGCGTTCCTGAGCGATCAAACGCCCGATAAGCGCGACCGGCTGATCGACGAGTTGCTCGCGCGGGATGAGTACGTCGATTACTGGGCTTATCAGTGGTCGGACTTGCTGCTCGTTAACGGGACGCGATTGCGCCCGGCGGCAGTGAAGGCGTACTACACCTGGATTCACGACCAAGTAAAAGCGAATACACCTTGGGATAAGTTCGCGCAGCAAATCGTGTTGGCAAAGGGGAGCAGCGTCGAGAATGGTGCGACTAATTTTTACGCGCTGCATCAAGATCCCGAGGACATGTCCGAAAACATCTGCCAGGCCTTTCTGGGGCTTTCCATCGGATGCGCGAAGTGCCACAACCATCCGCTCGAGAAATGGACGAACGATCAATACTACGCGATGGCGAACATGTTCGCCCGAGTCCACGCCAAGGGCTGGGGTGGCGAAGGTCGCAACGGCGACGGCGTGCGGACGGTCTTCGTGTCGAGCCGCGGCGACTTGATCCAGCCCTCAAAGGGCGTACCCCAAGCGCCGACGCCCCTGGATGGCAAGCCATTGCCGCTAGATAGCGAAAAGGATCGGCGGGAGGAGCTCGCAAAGTGGCTGACGTCGCCCGATAACCCTTACTTCGCGCGAGCGATCACGAATCGGGTTTGGGCAAAATACTTTGGAGTGGGAATTGTGGACCCGGTCGACGATCTACGACTCTCCAACCCGGCGAGCAATGAGGAGCTTCTCAAGGAAGCGACGAAGTTTTTAGTAGACCACGACTACGATTTGAAGTCGCTCATGCGAGCGATTCTGCAATCGAACACGTATCAAGCGAGTAGCCAGCCCGACAAAGCGAGTCGCGATGATGCCCGTTATTACTCGCACTTTTATCCGCGTCGCCTGACGGCCGAGGTCGCCTTGGATGCCATCTCACAAGTGTCCGCGGAACCGACAGAGTTCGCGCAAATCGAATTCCCGGGCGCCGACGTTGAAAAAACAACGTTCTACCCCAAGGGGACGCGCGCGCTGCAATTATACGATTCGGCCGTTGCCTCGCGATTTTTGCGGACGTTCGGCCGCAATCAGCGGGCGATTACTTGTGAATGCGAGCGATCCAACGAGCCGAGCCTGGTTCAAGCGTTGCACATTTCGAATGGCGATACGATTCGCGGGAAGTTGGCGGCAAAGGATGGGAAGGTCGAATCGCTTTCCAAGAGTGATCAGCCGCTGTATCGCGTCATCGAAGAATTGTACTTGTCGGCGCTGTCGCGTTATCCGACCGATGAAGAGGTTGCGAAGCTGATCGCTGCGACCAGCGATCGCGCCACTAGCGCACGTCGCGAGTGCATCGAAGATTTGTTCTGGGCCGTGCTGAGCAGTCGCGAGTTTATGTTTAATCACTAGTCAATGACGCGGGCCATGTGGCGAATCGCTTCGAAGTACTGTTTTGTCATCGTCATTATTCTGCTTCCAGCGGGCGCGCTGGCTGCTGAAGCAGCCGCGCCAGATTATGAGCGCGACGTAGCCCCCATTTTTGCCAAGTACTGTGCAGGATGTCACAATGGGAACGACCGAGCGGGCGAGCTGTCGCTCGAATCGTTTGCCGAACTTCAAAAGGGAGGCGAGAAAGGCGCGGCGGTGCTGCCGGGCCGAGCCGATGCGAGCCTCATGATTCGAGCGCTCACCGGCGAGATCGAGCCTTCGATGCCCCCGCCCGACAATCCCCGCCCCGGTGATAAAGAGGTCAAAGTTCTGCGCGATTGGATCGATGGCGGAGCGGCCGGACCAAGCGGATCGACCACATATCTACCAGCAGTCAAAGCACCTTCAATCGCGACCGCGCCGGGCGTTCACGCTTATCTGACGAGTCTCGCGCTTTCGCCCGACGGCAAGCGACTGGCGTTAGGTTCTTATCAACATGTTGAACTCGTCGACGCGGCGACGAAACAACTGCGTGCCACCACGGACGACCTACCGGGTAAGGTAATGGCTGTTGCCTTTTCGAGCGATGGTTCGCGGTTCGTCGCGGCGTCTGGGTTGGCGGGGCTGTACGGCGTAGCGACAATTTGCAAGAGCGACGACGGATCTATAATCGCGCAAATTAAAGGCCATCGCGACGCGATCTACGACGCGCAGTTCAGTCCCAACGGGCAGCTCCTCGCAACATGCAGTTACGATCGCGTCGTTGATTTGTGGAATGTTGCAGACGGAAAACTGATTCGCTCGATGACCGGCCATAACGGGGCCGTGTATCATCTCGCATTCTCGCCGGATGGTTCCGTGTTAGCGAGCGCAAGCGCCGATGCAACCGTGAAGCTTTGGAGCGTGAAGACGGGCGAACGGCTGGATACACTGGGCCAAGCGGAAGGTGAGCAATTTGCGGCCGTGTTTACTCCCGAGAGCAATTCTGTGCTGGCTGGCGGCGCAGATCGGCAATTGCGACAGTGGGCATTCGTTTCTCGGGATAAGCCGGCAACCAATCCGTTAACGGCCTCGCGCACGGCGCATGCGAGCACCATTCTTAAATTGGCGATTACGCCAAATGGAAAGTACGCCGTTACCGCTTCCCAAGGACGAGAGCTAGTGCTGTGGGACGCGAAGACGCTGACTCCGCTTAAGCGGTTTGAGGCGTTGCCAGATGTTGTCACGGGACTGGCATTTGCGCCGGACAGCGCGAGCTTTTATGTTGCTTGTATCAATGGCGATTGGCAAAAGCACGATCTTCCGGAAGAAGCGGGTGATCATTCAACAGCAGCCGAACGGACGTCGGAAGTGACTGCGGCCGAGCCGAGCCATGACCCGCCTGCAGCCGCAGCGACCTCGACAGAGCAGGAGCCGAATAATTCGCCAGGGGAGGCGAATCCCATCGGGACGAATGACTTGGTGACCGGCGTGATAAGCGCCGGCGATAAAGATCATGCAGCGGATAATGATCTCTTTCGATTCCAGGCCACGAAAGGCCAGCGACTAGTATTCGAGATTGATGCGGCTCGCAGCAAGTCGCCACTCGATTCAAAACTGGAAGTTCTGACCGCAGAGGGGAAGCCGATACCGCGGGTAGTTCTGCAGGCCGTTCGCGGCTCTTATTTTACATTTCGCGGGCATGACTCAGTGGATCCGAATGATATCCGCATGCAAGGCGCCGCGGATATGGAGATCAACGACTATGTGTACTCGAACGGCGACGTAATGCGATTGTGGCTATTGCCGCACGGGCCGGACTCGGGGTTCACTGTCTATCCCGGGACGGGTCCAAATCGCTTTGCCTATTTTGGCTCGACCGCCATAACGCACGCACTCAATGAGTCGTGCTATATCGTCGAGCCGCACGACCCTGTAGAAAAACTGATTCCCAACGGCCTTCCAATTTACACGCTGTATTACGAAAACGACGACGACGGGTGGCGGAAACTTGGCACCGACTCGCGAATCGCATTCACAGCGCCGACCGATGGCGACTATCTTGTGCGAGTTTCCGATGCACGTGGAATGGGCGGCGAGAAGTATTCGTACGAGCTTTCGGTTCGGCCGGCGCGCCCCGATTTCGAAATCTCGATCGGCGAGAAGAATCTTGCGATCAACGCTGGCAGCGGCAAAGAGTTCAGCCTCATTGTCGATCGAAAAGATGAGTTCGACGGTCCGATCAATGTTGCCGTTTCGACTCTGCCACGCGGGTTTCACGTTTCATCGCCGCTAACAATTGAAGCGGGGCAAGTGGCGGCGTTCGGCACGTTCACCGCCGATGCCGACGCGCCGGACCCCGCCATGGACGAAGCTCGAAATGTCTCGATCACCGCATCGGCGACGCTAGATGGCAATCAAGCCGCTCCAAAATCGATCAAAGTAGGCGAATTGAAGTTGGCTCCGAAGCCAAAGTTTCTGGTCCGGCTAATGCCGAA
>DATBAY010000323.1:0-4614 GCA_036271295.1 Lacipirellulaceae bacterium
TGGGCTACTTCCGCGCTCTGCCCGGGCTTCGCCGTACCAGAAAAAATGCGAATGACCGGCGCGTCCATCATGTCGGCATATTCGATCCACTGCTTAACGTGAGCGATCTGTTGATCACGCTCCTTTCCGGCCGGGAAACAAAAATCGTTACCAACCGCCGTGCCAGAAACATCGAGCCCGCGCCGAAACGCGCCCGCTTTCAATTTGCGGAAGTATTCGTCGGGCCCATTTTGAGGCAGGTAGTAAGCCGTGATCTCCGCGCCGTCCAAATCAAACTTCGCGCATTCGTCGAGGGAGTTATCGATCTTAAGTTTCGGCGACTTACCCTTTAGCAAATCTCGGTAGCTGTATGCCGCTAGGCTGAATTTAAAATGCGAGCCGGTCGGTCGGGCGATGGGTTCAATCGCCGGCGTTTCCGCAACTCGCACAGTTGCCGCGCCAGCGACTGCCGCCAAAGATGAGCGAATAAATGCACGACGATCAGCAACATGCGCCATTTGTTAACTCACGATCCTTCAAGTGTGCAAGTCGATTGCGTTACGAAAGTGATCATAAAAAAAGAAGGGCCATGCCGGCTTATGATGCTTGCCGGCATGGCCCCCGATGGTGAACTCGAAACCAACTACTGCTTCGACGAAGTGTAACCCTCTTTGATCGCATCGGCTTCACTCATGTACTTGCCCGACTTCGTCGTGCCGTACCAGCGGCTCGTTTCCTTATGATACTTCTTGCTCTCCAGATTGACCCACACCATGCCTTTTACCGGCGGCGCGGGAATCGCGCCAATTGTGACGAGAGGTTTGATCTTCGAAATCGTCGCCGCGGGAATGCCGGCCGGGGCCAAATCGTCGATCTTCTTATAAGGCCGACCTTCCACGATCTTCTTGGCATACACTTCGCCGATGCCCGGCACTTCTTTCAGCTCCTCTTCCGAAGCCTTGTTCAAATCGGGCAGTTTCGACGCTCCCTTGGTGTCCACCGGCTTCGACACCGTGTGCGGCACGGAGGTATCGGCGACCATCACCAGCGGCTTGATTTTCGTGAGAGTCGCCGCCGGCAGTCCGGCCTTCGACAAATCGTCGACCGTTTTGTACGGCCGTCCGTTCATAATCTTCTTCGCGTAAGCAGCGCCGATCCCCGGCACGTCTTCCAGCTGCTTTTCCGTCGCCTTGTTCAAGTCGACCATCGCGGGCTTGGTATCTGCCGCACCGGGCCCGGTCGATTTGGTGGCCGACTTCTCGGCGACCGCCGGCTTCTTGTCGTCTGTCGTTGGCTTCGTGTCGGCGGTGGAAGGTTTTGTAACCTTCGCAGTGGACTTGGTGTCGTTGGCAACGGCCTTTGTATCTTTGGTAGTGGTCTTCGTGTCTTTGGCCGTCATCGCATCGGCGCTCACAGTCAAAGAAGAGCGAACCTTGGCGATAGTCGCTGCCGACAGTCCGGCCTTCGACAAATCGTCGACCGTTTTGTAAGGCCGACCCTTCACAATCTTCTTCGCCGTCGCGGTGCCGATTCCTGGCAGCGCTTCCAGGTCCGACTGGCTTGCTTTGTTGATGTCGACCGGCGCGCCCTTCAACTCCTTCGTATCTTTCGAATCCTTGTTTGTCTTCGAGTTCGAATCTTTCGTATCCTTTTCCGACTTTGCCGGCATCTTCTCTGCCGCCACGCTCACCTTCGATTTAATCTTGGTGATCGTCGCATCGGGTATGCCGGCCTTCGATAAATCATCCACCGTTTTGTACGGCCGGCCCTTGATGATCTTTTTCGCATACGTTTCGCCGATGCCCGGAATTGCTTCCAGCTGCGCTTCGGTCGCTTTGTTCAAATCAACCGTTGCCGCGGCTTTCGACTCCGCCGCAACACATCGTTCTTGCAGGCCCACGAACATAATCGCCGCGGCAACCACCGCCAACGTCTGTGCGCGCCAAACCAATGAAAACTTCATGACGAAACTCCGTGACAGGACTAGGAAAGAATCGACCCACAACAGAGAAAGTGCAATGCGGCGGTCATGGCGCGAAGGATGCGCTGGACGAGCGATTCACCTGCACTTCGCAACAATTCAGACTAACGCGCTCAACTTGCATCCGCAACTCGGCGAATTTGGAGTTTTCAGCCGAATATACCCAAGAATTTAGGCTCAACTCACGTGGGGATTCTGCGGCTCAATTAGCGACGGGTTATATTTGTCGGCGAACATTAGAACGAGAAACATAATTCTTTCGATCCAGCCGGTTCGACTACAACAGCTCCAATAGGTGCTGGAAATCGATCGTCGTCTTTTAAGGGGAGTATTCCTTGGACGTCCGACACCACAACGATAAGGTGCCAACCGCGATCCAAACGGTGATGTCGACAATTGCCCCGAAGAGTCCTCGCTTCGCGACTGAGTTTGTGAGCGCCCGCCTGCAGTCCGCGCGAATTGGGCGCAAGCGATGTCCACCTGAATCCTGCGCTGGATGCCTTCGAAGCGCGCTGGCGACTGGATGCCGTATTGCAGCCCTTGGTCGAAGTTTCAAAGGACGTGGGGCCGGATATTATTGATCGACTCAACGTGCTTTCCGGCTTGCTTGCGTACGATACGTCGAGCCCGCGGGAAGGCCGGATCCGGGATTATTCTTTAAACGTCGAAGTACCCGTGATTGACCTGCCCCCTTCAAACGAGACCAGGACCGGAGCGAGAATCTAGTGGTGGTCGTAAGCGAAGGAGGACGATCGATGCCACGAAGTGACGAACCAGGCGTCGCGGTCTTTACAGAACCCTCCAGCTAAGGGCTCGATAAATCACACGAGCGAGCTGAAAAGTTCGCGATGGCTCTCAGGTAGTGGCTGCTACCTGGGGGCTTTTCTGTACCGCATTCTGTACCAACGGAGTTTTTGCAGTTGGTCGGAAGAATTACGCAACGTCGTAAGCCGTTGTTCGGCTGTACGTTGCGTAAGTGCTCCCTGTTGGACTCGAACCAACAACCTACTGATTAAGAGTCAGTTGCTCTGCCAGTTGAGCTAAGGGAGCGGGTGGGCAGGATTGGAATTCTACCTTATCGGGCGGTCGCGCGCAAGGTGGCGGGGCGGGCGGAAAATCTTGCGGGGCTCGCGGAATCGGCGGGGTGTGCGCGGCGCGAACTGCGTGACATCTGCCGCGATTGAGGGCACAATGCGTCGTCGGCTGGGCAGACGTCTGGGAAAACGGCCATTCTAGGAGCGAACATGAATCCGTTGCTCGGTGTTGTGTTTCATTGGTTCGGCGGTTTCGCGTCGGGGTCGTTTTATGTGCCGTTTCGGCGGGTGCGGAATTGGTCGTGGGAAACTTATTGGCTGGTCGGCGGTGTGTTTTCGTGGATCATCGCGCCGTGGCTGATCGCACTGACGATGACGAACGATCTTCTCGGTGTGCTGCGGGCACAATCGGTCACGACTCTTGGTTGGACGTATTTGTTCGGCGTGCTGTGGGGACTAGGCGGGCTGACGTTCGGTCTCACGATGCGGTACCTCGGCCTGTCGCTTGGCATGGGGATGGCGCTCGGTTGGTGTGCGGCGTTTGGGACGTTGATGCCGCCGATCGCGAAAAGTTTTCGGCCGCTGCTGCCGATCGATGATCCGCCAATCGGTTCGATCGTGGCGACGACGGCGGGACAAGTGACGTTGGTCGGCATCGGCATTTGTTTGTTCGGCATCGCGATCACGGCGCTGGCGGGGCTGACGAAGGAGCGGCAGATGTCGCTCGACGAGAAGCGAGCAGCGATTCGCGAATTCAATTTTCCCCGTGGGGTGGTCGTCGCGACATTCTGTGGATTCATGAGCGCTTGCTTCGCGTTCGCGCTGGCGGCGGCCAAGCCGATTGCGGACGCCTCGATTGCCGCCGGCACGAAGCCACTGTGGGCAGGGCTGCCGAAATTGGTGGTGGTTCTTATTGGCGGCTTTACGACGAATTTCATTTGGTGCCTGATTTTGAATCTCAAGAATCGATCGGGCTATGAGTATTTGAGCTCCGAACTGCGAGCGAGTACGCATGGCCGCGATGATGAAATCATTTTGGAAACCGCGATCGACGCGCCGAGCGAAGAAGTGGTTGCTCGGTCGCGAGGTTCGATGGTCGCGGATCGCCAGGTGCCGCGCGCGAACAACTATTTCTTCTCGGCGGTGGCGGGTGTCACGTGGTACATGCAGTTTTTTTTCTACACGATGGGCGAAACGGAAATGGGGCGGTTCAGCTTTGCGAGCTGGACGCTCCACATGGCGAGCATCATCATTTTCAGCGCCGTGTGGGGCGTGTACTTTCGCGAATGGTCGGGCGCGAGCGCGCGAGCTAGGCGGCTGATGGCACTGGGCGTTGCCTTGCTCATTCTGTCGACGATGATCATCGGCGGGGGGACGTGGCTGAAGAGTGGGGCGAGCTAGGCGCCGTTTGAAATTCGAAACTGTGGCTGGGGTTTGTGGCCCCGGCGGAGTCACCGTCAAGCCCGGCCTCGCAGAAGCCGGCTACAGCGGGTATTGCTGCCGGGGACGATCCCCCAAAGCGTCGCGGCGAAATGGGTAAATGAGGCAACCTCACCCCGATGCGCTCCAGGAGGGAGAGGGGTGTTGGACGGCGGCGCGCAGCTCGATTTTTTAACCCAA
>DATBAY010000324.1:0-2804 GCA_036271295.1 Lacipirellulaceae bacterium
CGGCTTCACCCAGCAGTTCGACAATGGCTTGGCTCGAGTGAATTGCTTCTTTGCCACCGCGGAGGATGACGGCGTTTCCGGATTTCACACAGATGGCCGCGGCATCGGCGGTCACGTTCGGCCGCGATTCGTATATGAAAAACACCACGCCGAGCGGCACGCGGACTTTTTCGATTCGGAGGCCGTTGGGGCGATCGGTGGTGCGAATCAGGTCGCCGATGGGATCGGGCAAATCGGCGATTTGCTCCATGGCGACGGCGATCTCTTCGATGCGCTTGCGGTTGAGGCGGAGCCGGTCGATGGCGGCAGCGGTCAAGCCGTAGCCGGGGGCGGCTTCTAAATCGTGGGCATTGGCGTCGACGATTCGCTCGTGATTTTCGCGCAGCAACTGGGCCGACTGGCGGAGCCACTTATTTTTGGTGGCGGTCGGCGTGTTCGCCATGCGCATGGACGCTTGCTTAGCGCGCTCGGCGACCGCTGCGCAATAAGTATCGAGGTTTGGCTCGGTGGCGATGGACATAAATCGGGGCGTGAGGATGCCGGCATCGAGACATGGCGAACCCATTAAGTATCGGCAATATCAGGAGTTGGGTCAATGTTGGGTTTGCCGCAAGATGACGTGCGTGGGACCTGATAGCGTGGCATTTTGTTGCGCGCCAGGCATTTTCGAGGCAAGAACACGGGCCAAGATAGCTGGGCTACGTGAAGCCGCCGGAGCCTTCAAACGTGACGAGTGCTTCGCGGACTGGCCGTACGTTATGGACACGCACGATTTGGACGCCTTGAATCGCGAGGCTCAGCGTGGCACCGATGTTCGCGTTCGTGCGGTCGGCCTCTTTGTTGCCGATGAGCTTGCCCAAAAAGCCCTTGCGAGAGTGGCCGACCAGGAGGGGGCAGCCAAGGACATGCAACTCGCGGCAATGACGCATGAGGGCGATGTTGTGTTCGTGCGTTTTTCCGAAGCCGACGCCGGGATCGAGGCAAATTCTGCCTCGCGAAATCCCTGCGCTTTCCAGTGCATCGCGGCGCTCCTTAAGGAACTGACGGACTTCGGCGACGACATCGTTGTACGTCGGCGAGTCTTGCATGGTCTGCGGCGTGCCTTGCATGTGCATCGCACACACGCCGGCACTGCTTTCTGCCGCGACCTCGATCATCTTGGGATCGCCCGTGAGAGCGGTAATGTCGTTGATAATTGCGGCTCCGGCTTCGATTGCGGCTTCGGCAACGACAGCTTTGCTCGTATCGATAGAAACCGGGATCGAGACTTGTCGGGCGACAGCTTCAATGACAGAAAGAACGCGCTGCAATTCGTCCTTTGGCGCAACGGGCTCGGCGTAAGGTCGCGTACTCTCTCCTCCGATATCCAGCAGATCCGCGCCATCGGCGGCAAGCTGCAAGGCATGGGCGATTGCCGCGCTTGCGTCAAAGAAAGTGCCGCCGTCGGAGAAGCTATCCGGCGTGACGTTGACGATGCCCATCAACAGGGGCCGACGCGGAAACTCAATTACGCGGGAACGAATTTGCCAATGTTTCGCGCGTGGGTGAATGAGTTCGCCGGGCATTCATTCAGGTTAGTCGCGATCGGGCGGCTTGGCGATGGAAGTTGATCGATTCTCGCTCGGCGAAATATTGCGTGAATTGCCCGGACCGCGTGGCGGTCCGGCTAGGGGGCCGCGTTGACGAAAGGGGGCCTGATGTTGGGCTTATTGGGTTACCACGGGGCTTCCATGGTGCCCACGATTTGCTGGGCGAGGCGGACGATTGCTTGTTGCTGCTGGGTGGCGACGGATTGGCCGGCCTCGGGGATGATGTTCGAAGTTGCGCTAATTGCCACGGCTTCCGGCGGGACAGGAATGACTTGGGAAGGCACGATCGGCAAGCGGCGGCGATTGAGCCAATTCACTTGAGTGCGGATTTCGTTTTCGCTCAGCCGCGGATCGTCGAAGGCGTTTCGAATGAGCGCTTTGCGAGTGTCCTTTGTGAGACGTACGGAGAGGATGCTGTCCGCATTGGGCGTGTTCACAACTTTGTAGGGGGTTTTGAGCTCGATTTCTTTGCAGACGGCTTCGGTGAGTCGTTCGCCAAGGTCGCGGCGATAGCTGTCGGACTCGATCATCGGCACGTAGACGGTCGCAATATCTGGCGCATACAAAGAGGCGGTGCCGACCTGGTATCCGATGCAGCCGGAAAGAACGACGCATTGCAAAATGCAACATGCAAAATGCAACATGCAAAATGCGAGGCGCGGCGGTTGGCGGCGTGTCGAAAGAGGCATCCCGTTACTTTGTCGTGGTCGGATCGGGGTTCGTATCCGAGGTGCCGCTCTTTTCCGGTACTTGCGCTAGGCGAGTTCCTTTGTTTTGCAATTCGGGAATCCGCGCGACGCGCGTCCGCTCGCGACTTTCGGGGAGCATATCGATCAGGAACGCGAGCTTCTTGGCGGGCTCGTCCGGCAGATCCTTGATCGTCGCGACGCGATCGGTTGCTTTTTTCGCAACCTCGGTGTTTGGATACTTCTTGACGACTTGCGCGTAGTAGAACTTCGCGGCGCCATAGTCTTCTTTGTAGTCGTAGTAAGCGGCCATACGGTAATCGCGGTTCGCGACTTCCATGTTGAGCTGGCCTTCGACCGTGCCGAGGCGCTCTTTTTCTTCTTTGCTGAGGCGGCCGGAGAACTGCGAGTTCAATTGCTTGACGAGCGTTTTTGCTTCTTCGAGCGGGGTGCCGTCGTAATCTTGCCCCTGATACTTGCGAAGCTTCGCCTGCAGGCCGAGCAAATGGGCTTCGAACTGCAGTTCGCT